>NZ_JBHVVM010000016.1:160402-193849 GCF_042883525.1 Streptomyces sp. NPDC058195 | reverse complement strand
CCGACGCGGAGCGTCGGTGACTGACGACAACGCGGCAGATGTGCGTGCCGGCCCCCGCGAGCCCGGCATGATCCAAACGAGAGGCCCTAGCCGCGCGGTACGGAACCGGCCTCAGGGCTCCGCGGTCCAGCCGTCCAGGGCCCGGTCGGCGAAGGCTCCGGCGACGGCCCGGCGGACCTCGCCCCGGCCGGCGGTGCCGTCCAGGTCGATGCGCAGGTCGATGCGGTCGGGGCCGACCGCGCGGGGGGTGCAGAGCCAGTGGGCGGGCAGCAGGCTCAGCAGGCGTACGACGGTGGTCTCGCCGGTCGCGGCGGTGCCGTCGCGGCGGACGGCGACCACATCGACATGCCCCGCGGCGTGCCCGGTGCCGTGCCCCGCGCCACACGTGGTGTCCCGCCCGGCGTGGTGCCCGGTGTCGCCCCGGCCGCTCATGCGCGGCCTCCTTCCGGCCGGACCCCGGCCCCTGTCGCGGCGCGCGGGCCGGCCGGGGCCAGGAGCCGTCGCGCGGCCGACGCCATCGCCGCGATTCCGGTGGGCAGGGCGGTACGGACGTCGGGGGCGAACTCCGGCGCGTGGTTCGGCGGCACCGGCGCCCCGCCGTCCCGGGCCCGGCGCCACGGCCCCGCCCCGGTGACCCCGAGGAGCCAGTAGACCGTCGGTACGCCCCCGGCGCCGAACCGGGCGAAGTCCTCGGTGGCGGTGAGCGGTGCGGTGCCGGTGACCCGGTGCGGGCCGAACAGCTCCTCGTGCGCCCGGCGCACCTCGGCGGTGGCGGCCGGGTCGGTCAGCAGGGCGGGTGAGCGGGCGGTGACGGTGATGCCGGGTTCCGCCGGGCAGCCGGACGCCGCGCACTCGGCCCGGACGATCCGCAGGACCGCGTCCACCATCCCGTCCACGGCCGGTTCGGTCAGGGCGCGCACGCAGAGCGAGAGCTGCGCGGTGTCCGGGACAACGTTGCCGGGGCCTCCGGCCCGGAACGCGCCGACGGTGAGCACCGGGTGCTCGGCCGGGGCGGTCTGCCGGGTGACGGCGGAATGGAGCCGCAGCACCGTCGCCGCCGCCGTCAGGACCGGGTCCACGGCCAGGTGCGGGGTGCCCGCGTGGCCGCCGCGCCCGTGCACGGTGACCTCCACCGAGGCACCGGCCGCCATCAGGGGCGTACGGGGGTCCGCGGCGTGGGCGAGGGTGCCCGCGGGGGCGGGCGAGGTGTGCTGGGCGAGGACCACGTCCGGGGTGCCGAAGCGCTCGTACAGGCCGTCGGCCAGCATGTCCCGCGCCCCGGTCAGGGTCTCCTCGGCGGGCTGGCCCACGGCGAGGACGGTGCCCCGCCAGGCGGACCGGGTCCGGGCGAGCGTGTCCACCGCACCGGCGAGCGCGGCGAGGTGGAGGTCGTGGCCACAGGCGTGCATCACCCCGGGCACGGTGCTCGCGTAGGCCAGGCCGGTGCGTTCGGTGACCGGGAGGGCGTCGAGTTCGGCGCGGAGCATGACGGTGGGGCCGTCGCCGTTGCGCAGGACGCCGACGACTCCGTGGCCGCCCACGTTCCGGGTCACCGTGCAGCCGCTGGCCTCCAGCCGGGCGGCGAGCAGGGCGGCGGTGCGCCGCTCGGTACCGGGGAGTTCGGGGTGGGCGTGGACGTCCAGGCACAGCGCGAGGGCCGGGCGCAGGATCTCTCGCTCCACCACGGGCGGGGAGGGCATCTGCGGGGAAGGCACCTGCGAGGAGGACGCCTGCGAGGAGGACGCCTGCGGGGGGACTCCGGGCGGAGAGGGCGCCTGCGGGGAGGCTCCGGGCGGAGAGGGCTCGGGCGGAGAGGGCTCGGGCAGGGAAGGCGCGGGCGGGGACTGGGATGTCTCGCGCATGTCATCTCACCTCGTTCCGCTGGGCGGGCCGCATCAGCGTGCGCCGTCCCGGCTTCAGTAGTGCGGCGTTTCGCTGACAGGGGGTGTCAGCGGTCTGACAGTGAAACCGCTGCCGATCCGACAGCGGCCGGCGCTGGAATGAGCCTCGACGCAGGGGAACGGCGCCGGAGCAGCCGGTCCGTCCCCGGGAACCAAGGGAGAACACCATGGCCCCCAAGACCGAGCTCGCCGCCCTCGCCGACGAGATCCTGGAGCTGGAGTCGGAGACCTTCGAGATCTCGGACTACTCGGACGCCGCCGAGGTCGTGCTCGCCGGTTCCACGTCCTGCTCCTCGACCTCGACCTGCTCCAGCACCACCAGCACCACCTCCTGCTGCGCCTGACCGGTTCGCCGGTCGTCGTCCGCGGGGCCGCGGGCCCTCTCCGTGCCGTGAAGCACGCAGAGGGCCCGTCCGCCGTTTCCCGGGGCTCACGGGAAGGGGTGCGGAACCCGTTTGATCCCGGACTCCGGCAGGTCGTCCTCCCGTCGGCCGGCGGCCCGCAGCGCGGTGCGCAGCCGGGGCATCAGCAGGACGCGCTGCCGGGTCCAGCCGAAGTCCAGCGGCAGCAGTCCGGGGACGACGGTGGCGACCGTGTGCAGGCCCATGCGGCGCTGTTCGGGGGTGGTCTGGTCGACGGCGATGACGTCGTGCCCGGCGGCGGCGAGCCGGTCGCGCAGCAGGTTCAGATCGTCCAGCAGGTCCCCGGTGCGCGGGCGGTGGGGCTGCCAGTCGGCGAACGTGTCGGCCAGCGGGCGCACACCGACGGGTTCCAGGTACTCCCGGGCGTGGCGCGCCATGTCCGGCAGCCCGTAAAGCTGGGCGTGGTCCTTGAGCTGGCGTACGCGGCCGAAGTCGGTGGTCATGGCGGTGAGTTCGGCGTGCCGTTCGGCGACCTGGTACGGCAGGTGCGGGATGTAGGTGAGGACCTCGGAGAGCGCGGATTCGACGGTGGCCTCCGGGTCGAAACCGGCGGCGGCGGCGAACGACAGGGTGCCGTACCCGCCGTCCCGGCGTACCGCGAGGGCGGTGACGACGGGCACGCCGAGGTCCATCCGGGTGTCGAAGGCGTGGACGTCGTAGCCGTGCAGTCCGGCCCGGTCGGTCATGCTGCGGACGGCCGGGGAGCGGCAGGTGGTGAGGTCGATCGCGGTGAGCGGGGTCCTGCTGTGCCAGGCCAGCAGGAAGGCGTCCCGTTCGATCATCTCCAGCAGTCCGTAGAGGATCGCCTCCTCCAGGCTGCCGCCGGTGGCACAGCCGTTGGAGCATTCGAAGACGAAGTTGTCGGCCGCGACCCCGGCGCTGTAGTGGGCGAGCCGGGCGGGCACCAGGACGGGCCGGTCGTCGCGCAGGGAGTGGCCCCACACCCAGGGGATGGGGCGGTCGGGGTCGAACGGCGAGACCATCGGGTCGTTCTCGTAGGTCTCGGGGGCGTAGAGGCCGCAGTCCGCGGGGTTCACGGCGTGGTCGGCGACGCGGTGGTAGCTGTCCACGACGGGTGAGGTGCCGCGTCTGCGGGTGGTGCCCGCGTAGCGTTCCAGGCCCTCCAGGTGGGCGAGGAGGCGGCTGGTGGAGTAGCTGTTGGCCTGGCCGCTGAAGGTGACGTCGTTGAGTCCGGCGTAGCCGCGGACGAAGTGGGTTCCGGCGGCGGGGGCGGTGGTGGTGGACGTGGGGTTGATCCAGAGGTCCGAGCCGAGGGTGCCGCAGACCGGGTTGACGAGCGCGCCGGCCGGCAGCGGGTACGAGGACAGCGGCCGGAGCCGGTAGCCGTCGGGGCCGGGCTTCGGGGCCGGGCCGAGGCGCATGCGGGCGGCTTCGGCGGTGTCGGGGGTTTCCTGGACGCAGGCGGGGCAGAGCGGTTCGGGCAGGATCGGGAAGGTCGCGGTGGCGAGGGTGACCAGGTCGATCCGGCTGACCCGGGGCAGGGCGTGGTCGGCGGGGGTGGCGTCGGGCAGGCCGTGGGCGCCGCCGCCGAGGGCCGCCCGGTAGAGGGTCCAGACGGCGTCGGCGGCGTAGGCGGTGAGGACCGGCCAGTGGGCGGCGCCGTTCGGCGGGTGGCCGAGTTCCAGTGCCTCGCGTTCGGAACGGCTGCGCAGCCGCTGCCAGCGCATGGCGAGGCACTGGCCGCAGGCGGTGGCGTCGGGCCCGCCGCCCCAGGGGCCGATCAGGACGGCGCGGGAGGTGAGCTGGACGTTGGCGGCCGGGCGGAGGTCCGCGTACGGGTCGGGGGCACCGTGGCCGAGGGTGTCGGCGGCGCCGAGCGGGACGACGAGCGGGACGGGCAGGGCGGCCGGGGCGGGCAGGTCGCGGTGGCGGCGGGCGAGTTCCGCGTGGAGGGCGGCGCGGGCCTCCTCCAGCGGGGTCTCTCCCCGGACCGGCGGCATGGGCGCGGCGGGCGCGGCGGGGGCCGTCGTCATGATTTGTCGCTCCAGCGGAAGGTCTTCATCGCGATCGCGCCCAGGACGACGGCGCATCCGGCGAGCACCACGCAGGCCAGGCCGATGTCGCCGTTGGTGCCGTTGCCGGTGAGGGAACTGGAGATCCCGTCGTTGAGATAGCGCAGCGGCAGCGCCCGGGAGAGGTTCTGCATCCAGCCCGGCATCGCGTCCAGCGGGAAGAACGAGCCGGACAGGAACGCCATGGGGATCATCAGGCAGTTGGCCACGGCGGCGACGGCCTCCGGGGTCTTGGCGTAGCTGCCGACGATGACGCCCAGGGCGAGGAACGCGGTGATGCCGAGGACCAGGACGGGCAGGGCGAGCGGCCAGCGCCCGTCCACCTCCAGGCCGAAGGCGGGCAGCATGGCGACGGCCACGAAGAGCACGGACTGGACGGCGCCGATGGCGAGCGCCAGAACGTACCGGGAGGCCAGGACGGCGGAGACCGGGGTCGGGGTCATCCGGATGAGGCGCAGGATGTCGTCGCGCCGCCACTGCATGAGGACGAAGCCGACGCCGAACACGGCGGCGTTGCCGACGCCCCAGGACAGGACGCCCGGGGCGATGTAGTTGATGTAGGGCCGTCCGCTCTCCTCGACGGTCTGCCCGTGGAAGATCAGGCCGAAGACGACGAGGAAGATGAGCGGGAAGGCGAAGGTGAAGAAGAGCGTGGTCTTGTCGCGCGTGTAGGCCCGGTATCCGGCCTGGCTCAGCGCCGCGTATGCGCTCATCGGGGGTCTCCGTATCACTTGCTGAAGTCTGTGCGGGGGGTCAGGAGGCGTCGGGGGCGCCGGTGAGCGCCAGGTAGACGTCCTCCAGGTCGGCGGTGCGCGTCTGTACGCCCCTGAGTCCGGCCAGGGCGTCGATCGCGGCGAGGACCTTTCCGGATTCGAGGGTCTCCAGCACGAGGGCGCCGGGCTCCTCGGTGACGGCGTCCACACCGTCGATGGCCCGTGCCTGTTCGGGGGTGATCCGGTCGTCGGGGACGACGAGACGGGTGGTGGGCGCGGCGGCGGCGATGAGGTGGGCGGGGCTGTCCAGGGCGACGACGGAGCCCTCGACCATGATCGCGACGCGGTCGCAGAGCGCTTCGGCCTCGTCCAGGTGGTGGGTGGTGTAGATGATGGTGCGGCCCTCGCCCTTGAGCGCGCGCAGCACCTGCCACAGGGCGCGCCGGGCCTGCGGGTCGAGGGCGGCGGTGGGCTCGTCCAGGAAGATCAGTTCGGGTTCGTGGACGAGAGCGGAGGCGATGGCCAGGCGCTGGCGCTGGCCGCCGGAGAGGTCGTCCACCCGGACCTCGCCCTGTTCGGTGAGCCCGACGGAGGCGAGCGCCCGGTCCGCCGCCGCGTGGTCCGTCCGGTAGAGCGCGGCCATGGTGCGCAGGTGCTCGCGGGCGGTGAGACGGACGAAGAACGCCGAGGTCTGGGTCTGTACGCCGAGCCGGGGCAGCAGCTTCGGGTCGCGCGGCCAGGGGCTGGTGCCGAGGATGGCGACGGTGCCGGAGTCGGCCTTGCGCTGGCCCTCCATGATCTCGACGAGGGTGGTCTTCCCGGCCCCGTTGGGTCCGAGCAGTCCGAAGAACTCGCCGCGCCGCACGGTGAAGGACACCCCGTCGACGGCGTGCCGCCCACCGTAGGACTTGCGTACGGCGTCGAGGACGACGGCGGCGGGGGCGGACCGGTCGCCGTCCGGCTCTGCCTGGCCGCCCGGGGAGGCGGAGGGGGCGGTGGGGGTCATGGAACTCTCCTTGCGAGGGGCGGGGCGGCGGGAGCCGGGCGGCAGGGGCCGGGCGGTGATCAGGCGGTGGGCGGTGGGGGTCAGGCGGCGGAAGGTGGTGATCAGGTGGCGGGCGGCGGGGATCGGACGGCGGAAGGTGGGGTCAGGTGGTGATCAGGCGGTGGGCGGCGGCCACCACGGCGGCGGCGATGGCGACGAGCGCCAGCACCGCCCCGAGCCCGTAGACGCGGTACGCGGTCCGGGCCCGGCGCGGGTAGTCGGCCGCGGCCGGGTCGCGGCGGGCGGCCAGCCGCAGGTAGGCGAGGGTCGAGGCGGCCAGTTCGGTGGCCCCGCACAGCTGGCTCGCGATCCGGTAGCCGTCCAGCGGCGGGAGGGGTACGAGCATGGCCAGCGCCTGCACGCTGCCCAGGAGCAGCAGCGCGCCGAGCGCGCCGTGCGTGGCGGTGTCCAGGGGGGCGAACAGCCACAGCGCGCAGAACGGGAGCAGGAACAGGAGGTTCATCACCGCACCGGCCACCGCTGTCTGGATGCGCTGCCAACGGGTGCCGAGATAGAGGTAGTTGTCGACGGTGCAGTACATGATGATCACGGGCAGCCGCCAGCGCAGTCCGATTTCGGCCACGGTGCCGCCATGGTGCCGGGCGACCACCCCGTGGGCGAGTTCGTGCAGTGCGGTGCTGAACCAAAGGAGTGTGGCGGCGCCCATGAGGAGCACCGGATTGGTGAACAACTCCCGTGTCACATCGAGGAGTTCACCGATCCGGACCGCGATCAGCACCTCCATGGCCAGCACCAGGGCCACCAGCGGGACCATCCAGCCGGGCGTCAGCAGGAAGCGGACCAGCCGGTGCAGACGGCCGGTGGTGGCGTCGGCGTCGGCGACCAGCCGGATGCTCCCCCGCAGCAGCCCGCGCTCCGGCTCCGGCGCGGGAGCGTCGGGGGCGGGCGCCGGAGCGGGCGCCCCGGCGAGCAGTCCGCGGGTACCGAGCATCCGCAGGATCTGCTGCCAGCGGGTGCCGTCCAGCCTGCGCCCGTACTCCTTCGCGTACTCCTCGCCGATCTCGGCCAGGCTGCGGCTGCCGTCCATCCGGGCGATCAGGAAGTGTTCCTTGGGCCCGACCCTGAAGGAGCCGCCCCCAGCGGTGTCCTTGACCAGGTGGACCGTCGCCGCGCCCTGGAGCAGGGCGTCGCTCAGCAGGACCTGGGGCCCGAGCTCAGGCCGGTACCCGGCGAGGCCCGGGGCGGACCCGGGCGGGGTGGCGCTCATCCCGGCTCCCGCAGCGCGCGGCCGAGGACGTGCGAGAGGTACGCCTCGTCCCGGATCGTCACATGCAGCCGGTTGTTGGTCATGTGCATGTACGGGGAGAGGAGCAGCGGCAGTGAGACCGCCGGGTCGGTGACGCGTTCGTCGCGCTCCCCGTCCCAGGAGCGGAACACCAGATCACCGTCGCGGCTGAGCCTGACCGCGCGTTCGCGCAGTTCGGCGCAGTGTTCGGCCCACCCGGCGAGGAAGCCCGGCAGCCGCGCCGCCTCCCCGGCACCCTCCCCCGCGTCCGCCGTGGCCGTGGCGGCGCGGACGCGGGCGAAGCGGGCGGCCAGTCCGGGCGCCATGGCGGCGTAGTTGCGGTCGTACTCGTCGCTGCCGATGAACCCGGTGCCGGGGAACGCCTTGTGCCAGAACTCGTAGTAGCTGTCCAGGTAGTCGGCGAGTTCGGTGCGGCCGGGGAGGAACGCGGCGGACATCACCATCATCAGCTGCGCGGAGGTGCCGAGGAGCACGGTCCGCAGGTGCAGGTTCTTCGTCCGGAACGCGTCGATGACCAGGTCGCTGGAGTGCCGGAAGTGCCATTCGGCCAGCTCGATCCCGGCCGGGCCGCCGTACTTGCCGTACTCCGGCTCGTACGGATGGGCGCTGCGCGAGTTGTTGGGGCGCAGCCGCATCCGGCCCTGGTCGTCGGTGTAGTGGCCGCGTTCGGCACCGGGGAACTCGATGTCGAACAGGGTGTTGTAGAACTCGTTGAGGAAGCCGGAGTCCACCTCGTACAGGGCGGGGCGTTCGGCGAGGAACGTGTCGACCGCCGCTTCCGTGCGGCGCCGGACCTCGGCCTCGGCGCCGGGGGACACGGGCTTGATCCGCAGCCGTACGTGCGGACCCTCCAGCCAGTAGTTGATGAAGAAGTAGCCGTCGATCAGGCCGTCCGCCTCCAGCTCCTCGATCAGCGGACGGACGCACTGCGTCAGCATGGGGCGGGGGTTGGCGGCGTAGAAGATGTGCGTGGCCTGCCAGGCCCCGGCGGTGGTGGCGGCCTGCTGTGCGGGTGGCGCCGTGCTCATGACGGGTCGGTCCTTTCGGCGGGGGCGGGGGTCTCGACGGGAGCGGCGGTCTCCACCGCGAGTTCGGCGACGTGGTGGCCCCGGCCGGAGACGGTGTGCAGACCGTCCTCGTCGGGGAGCATCTCCCGGAACACCACGCGCGCCTCCGCCGTCTTGATCAGGGCCTCGAACGCGCCCAGCGAGAGCGTGCTGTCGAAGTCGAGGTACGAGGGCTTGGCGCCGGTCGCGCCCCGCGCCCCGCTGTCGGAGACCGTCGCGAAGACCCGGTCCGGCAGCCCGTGGGCCCGGCGGAACGCCTGCCAGCCCAGGAACCACGCGTCGTCCGGGCTCCCCGGCCCCCGCAGCGGCAGGACGGCGGCGGGCGCGCTCCAGCTGCGCCGGGCGAGCACCACGCTGCCGTGCCGGACCCGTGGCCGCGTGGTGACCCCGCCGGCGGACACGCCCTCGGGCACACCGCCCCACACGTTCAGCGGGGACATCGAGGTGGGCGAGAGCAGGAGCAGGGTGCGGGGCAGCTCGGGCAGGGCGAGCGGGACGAGGTAGCCGAGGTAGACCGGCACGACCTCCTTGCCGAGCCGGGCGGAGCGCAGCACGAGCCGGTCCGCGTCGCGGTCGTGGACGAGGTGGAGGTCGTCCAGGTGGATGCGGTTCTCCTCGGGCAGCGTGCCGCGTTCGCCGGGGCAGACGATCTCGTACCCGGTGAGGCGGCCGTGCAGGTTGAGGTTGCTGGTGACGGGCCCGCCGGTGACCTCGGCGAGGACGGCGCCCTCGGGCAGCAGGTCGGCGGTGGCGGCGAGGAGCTGTTCGTCGAGTCCGTCGAAGAGGTGGGTGAACCTGCTGAACGGGAAGGACACCCCGCCGTAGGAGCGGTTGAGCACGACGAGCGGGTCGCCGGGCCGGTCGGCGATCTGTACGTGGTGCGCGAGCGGGGTGAACCCGGCCCGCAGGGTGTCGAGTCCGGCGGCGACCTCGGCCAGCAGTTCACCGTCGACCTGGATCTCGGTGACGCCGTCCGGGCCGGTCTCCCAGGCCGCCCACAGGGCGCGCATCCGCTCGACGAAGGTCTGCCGGGCGGTGTCCAGGGCCTTGAGCTGCGGCAGCCCCAGCCAGTTCTCCTCGGGGACGTAGTCGCCGTCCGCGTCGAAGGTGGTGCGCTTGGCGGTGAACGACATGTACTGGTCGAAGAAGTCCTCGTGGAAGTCGTGGACCAGCTTCAGCAGGTCGTCACAGCGACCGCCCTGCCCGTAGCGGGCCAGGAAGAAGCCCTGGAACGTGACGCGCTGCGGCAGGGTCAGGTCGAACGCGGGCAGGACGCGCTCCACCGCCCCCAGCGGTGCGGCGGCGAGCCGTTCCCAGGCGGCGGCGGAGAGTTCGGTGTGCCGCCCGGCCGCCACGTCCTCGTACAGCAGGGTCTGCGGGATGCGGGCCTGCGCGCCCAGCTCCTCCTCCTGGAGGGTGCGCAGCGTGGTCCTCAGCTCGCCCAGCAGGGCCCGGCGTTCGGCGGGGCCCGCGTCGGCGAACCGGTCGATGCCGGACGCCGGGTCCGCCAGGCGCCCGGCGAGCTGGTCGGCCCAGGGTCGGCCGAGGAGGCGCAGCGAGTCCTGGAGGGCGCGCAGCGGGTCGGTGTCGTGGACCTCGGTGCGCAGGCACGGCACCTGCACCATGCCGATGTCCAGCAGCGCCTGGAGGTAGTGGGCGCACTCCTCGGGCTCCGCGCCCCGGTCCGTCGCCAGCCAGTCGGCCAGTTCCCCGTACCGGAGGGTGCCGCGTTCCTCGAAGAGGCCGAGGAGGCGTTCCAGGGTGCCGCTGCGGCGCAGGAAGAACAGCCGGTCCTTCACCGCGTCGAAGGTGACGGCGGTGTCCTCCTCGCCCTGGGTGACCCAGCGGCGGACGTAACGGACCCGGTCGTCGTCGCGGCCCCAGCCGGAGGCGGGGGCGACCGGCAGATCGGCCCGGCGCACCGGGTCGGCGACCACGGCCTCGGTGAGCCGGCCGATCGCGGCGACGTTCAGCCGCAGCCGTCCGTCCCAGGTGTCCTCGACCCGGGCCCGCAGGTCCTCCCCCCGGCCGCCGTCCGTGAAGGTGCCGAGGGCGACCCCGGTGAAGGTGGAGAACGGGCTGGTCTTGCAGGCCGTGCGGTACAGGTACGAGAGCAGCGAGCGTTCGATCTTGCGCTGCTTCTTGTCCGGCGCGGCGGCGCCGGAGCGGATGTACGTGTCGAGCTGGGCGTCCAGGGCCGGGGAGGCGAGCAGCAGCGCCCGGCGCAGCCGCTCCTCCCCCGCCAGGGCGCGCAGATGGGCGCGGGCCCGGACGGTCTCCCCGGCGAGCAGGGCGGCGCCCGCGGCCCGCTGTTCCTCCAGGCGGTGCCGTCCGCCGAGCCAGGCGGTCAGCGCGTCACCGGCCTTTGCGCCTTCCGCCGTGCCGAGGCCGCGCATCAGGTGCAGGGCGCGGTCGGTGGCCGCGGGGCGGGGCAGCCGGTTGTTGAAGATGTCGCGGCGCAGCGCGAGCAGCGCGCGCCGCAGTGTCTCGTCCTCGCTGCCGCCGACCAGGTCGTGGATCAGGTCGGCGAGCCGTTCGCCGTCCGCGCGCACCTGCTCGGTGGCGTGCAGGACGTCGTCGGCCCAGCGGCGGCTGTCCGGGCAGCGCAGGCCCCGCACGCTGTCGAGCGGCAGCCCGGCGACCCGCAGCATGAAGCGGGGGCGGGTGACGGCCGCGGGAGCGGCGGTGGCCGGGTGGTCCGGCGTCATGACGGGGTCTCCCCTTCTCGTTCCGGTCGTGTCGTGGTGCTCACGGGGCGGGCGCACTCAGGCGATCTCGTACCGGAAGTCGGCCGGGGCGGGCCGCTCGTTGCCGATCATCATGATCAGCAGCGGGGCCTCGCCGGTGCCGTCGAGGCCGAGTTCCTCGATGTACGAGATGTTGTCGAAGCCGAGCGCGACACCGCAGCCGACGCCGAGCGCGGAGGCGGTGGTGTACGTGGTCTGGGCGATCGCCCCGATGGTGGCGTTGACCAGGCGGTAGCCGCGGTCCCCGACGGCGTCGAGGACCGCGCCGGTGCGGACGGTCGGCACCAGGACGGCGGCGGCCTGCTCCAGGTTGTAGTTGGACAGGAAGTAGTTCCTCTGGAGGAAGGCGCCCGGCGCACCCGCCTTCACCAGGCGCAGGCTGTGCGCCTCGGGGTCGTACTCGTACGCGCCCGGCTCGATCCCGTCGACGTGTCCGACGAAGGCGTAGAGCTTCGCCAGCCGCTGCCCGCCGGTGTCCCCGCCGATCGCCGAACCGGCCACCGAGGCCGCCAGGCAGGACGCCAGCTCCTCGGCCGTCATGGGGCGCTGCGCGTCGAAGCGGCCGAAGCTGCTGCGCCGTTCGCGCAGCGCGGTGCGTACGTCGGTGGCGAGCGGCGGGCACGGCGGCAGCGCGGTCGCGGGCCGGTCCGCCACGGCGGGGTGCGCGGCGGCCGGGCCGAGGGCGTTCGGGGCGGGCCGTTCGGTGGCCCCGGCGGCGGTGACGGCCTGCATCCGGCGCAGCGCGTCGAACGTGAGGACGGTGCGGGAGCGTTCCCGGTCGCGGTGGCGCACCGCCACCGGGGCGGCCGGGGCGGGGGTGCGGGCGGGGGCGGCGCCGGTCCACTTCAGCGGGACGACGGCGAAGACGCCCTCCTGCGCGGTGTCGACGCCGAGCAGCCGCCCGAGCCGTTCCTCGTCGAACCAGAGCGCGGGCTCGACGGACAGCCCGCGCGCCCCGGCCCACATCCGCCAGGTCTGCAGGCAGGCGCCGACGTCCATGGTCACGGCGTGGAAGGAGAAGTTGTTGTACTTGAACGCGTTCTGCCAGTACTTGACGGACAGGACGAGGTACTGGTCGGTGTCCGGGCCGGGTGCCCCGTCGCCGAGCGCCTCCCGCACCTCGCCGGTCACGTCGCCGGTCAGCAGGCGGCGCATGGCGTGGTGCCGGACGGAGTAGTGGTGCACCCCGGGCGGTACGGGGGCGCCGGGCCCGGAGACCCAGTGGACGGCGACGGGGTAGAGGCCGCCGCCGGAGGCGGTGCCCCGGGACCAGTTGGCGAACGGGTAGGACGGCAGGGCGTTCAGGTCGGTGTTGGCCTGGACGCCGAGGCGGCGGCCGGTCAGCCCGTAGGAGTCGCGGAGCATCCCGGAGAGCAGCGGAAGGTCGAACGCGCCGCCCCCGCCCGTGCCCCGGGCGAGCCCCCGGTCCAGGTCCGCGTCGGCCGGGTAGCCGCAGTCGGGCAGCGGGAGGCTGTCGGTGCCGGGGTAGAACTTGGTCTTGCGGGGCCCGTCCGACCAGTTCGGCACGAAGTCGGCGGGGTCCATCGGGATGCGGCCGCGATGCAGGATCGCGTCGGCGTAGTCATGGGCGTACCCCATGGCGGGCTCCTCGGTCACGGGAAGGGGTGCGGGGCGGGGTTGAGGTCGGCGTCGGTCAGGTCGCGGTCGCGCAGCCCGGCGGCGCGCAGCGCGGTGCGCAGCCGGTCCATGCCGAGGGCGCGCTGCCTGCTCTGGCCGAAGTCGATCGGCAGCAGCCCCGGCACCAGGACACTGACCGTGGTCAGTCCCAGTCCGCGCTGTTCGGGCATGGTCTGGTCGACGACGATCACGTCGAAACCGGCGGCGGTGACGGCGTCCACGCACCGGCCCAGGTCCGTGCGCAGATCGTCGGAGACCGGGAGCACCGACCCGTTCCCGTACAGCTCGCCGAAGGAGCGCTTCGGCGGGCGGGGTGCGCCCGGCGCGCCGAGCAGGAAGTCGGCGTGGCGGCCCATCTCGGGCAGTCCGTAGAGCAGCGGGTGGTCGTGCAGCGCCTCGACCCGGTCGAAGTCGGCGGCCATGGCGGTCAGCCGGTCCCGGTCGCGGGCGGTGCGGTGGGGCAGGTTCACCGCGTCGGTGGCGATCTCGCACAGGGCCCCGGCGAGCGCCGCCTCCGGGTCGAGCCCGGCCCCGGCGCCGAAGCACATCAGGCCCGTCCCGCCGTCGCGGCGGACCGCGACCCCGGTGACGACCGGGACGGGGAAGGTGATCCGGGTGTCGAAGAAGCGGGCCTCGTAGCCGTACATGTCCAGCCGGTCGATCATCTGCCGGGTGGCGGGGCGGCGGCTGGTGGCCGGGTCGATCTCCGGCAGCGCCGCCCGCCCGTACCAGGCGAGCAGGAAGGCGTCGCGCTCGATGACCTCCATGAGCCCGAAGTAGACGGCCTCCTCCAGGCAGCCGCCGGACGCGCAGCCGTTGGAGCTCTCCTGGACGAAGCGGTTCTCCAGCCCGGGGGCGTGGTAGTACGCCAGGATCTCGGGCACCAGGACCGCGCGCCCGTCGCGCAGCGACCAGCCCTGGATCCAGGGGATGCGCCGTTCCGGTGCGAAGGGGACGACGCGCGGGTTGGCGCGGTGGAAGGCGTCCGCGTACAGCCCGCAGACCCGGGGGTCGAGCGCGTGCTCACCACGTGCCCGCAGGGCGTCGAGCGAGTCGGTCGTCCCGGCCCGCTTGGCCCGGGAGCGCATGCCCGCGTACCGCTCCAGCCCCTCCAGCACCCCGATCCGCATGCTCTCGGCGTACGTGTCGGCGTGGCCGCCCCAGAACGTCTCGCGCAGGTACTCCCCCGAACGCATGGAGAAGCAGCCGATGGTCGCGGAGGTGGAGGTGGAGGAGACGTCCTGGACGACGGACGGGCCGAGCGAGCCGCACACCGGGTTGGCGTAGGGCTCGACCGGCAGGTCGTACGCCTCGATGTCCCGGACCCGGAAGCCGCCGGGACGGCGCTTGGGCGCGGGGCGCAGCACGAGTTCGGCGGCCTCGGCGGTGTCCGGTCCGACGGTGCCGCAGCGCGGGCACTCGGGGTCGGGGACGAACGGGTAGTGCCGGACCGTCAGCGTCTCCAGGTCCACCAGGTGGACGGCCGGGCGGGCGCCGGTGTGCGGGCCGGTCCCGGCCAGCCGGGCCGCGACGAGCCCGGCCAGGGCGTGCACGGCGAAGGGGGTGGGGTACGGGGACTCCCCGGCCGCCCGGGTGCCGGATCCCAGCTCCAGCGCCTCGCGCAGCGCGACGGAGCGGACCGCCTGCCAGCGCCGTTCCAGGCACCGCACGCAGGCGGGTGTTCCGGTGGCGGTGAAGGGGCCGACGACGGCGTGCCGTCCGTAGAACCGCACGGGTACGGCGCCCTCGGCGCCGTACGCGTCCGCTCCCTCGTTGCCGTGCGTGTCCGCATCCCCGGCGCCGTACGTGTCCGCGCTCTCGGTGCCGTGCGTGTCCGCATCCCCGGCACCGTACGCGTCCGCGTCCCCGGGCCTGTCGGCGAAGGCGTCGTGCACCCCGAGCGGGGCCACGTCCAGCGGGGGCGGGGTGCCGTGCGGGGCCAGCGCCTCCCGGAGCGCCGCCGCGAGGGCGTGCGCGGTCCAGGACAGGACGGGGGCCTCCCGGGCCGGGGCGTCAACGGGCATCGGTGCCGCCCTCGCCACCGGCTCCGCCGTCCGCCTCCGCCACGGCGCCGTCCACGGTCAGCAGCACCCGGGCGGTGCTGATGCCGCCCGCGGCGAGGTCGGCCGGGGTGGTCGGCAGGTACAGGGCGTCCCGGCCGGCCGCGCGCAGCGCGTCCAGCACCGCGTCGAAGGTGGTGGCGGGCCCGTCCACCGCGACCGGTGCCCCGGCCACCGCGATGCTCGCCGCCGCCAGGTCCGCCACCAGCGGGTCGCCGGTGTCCACCGGGCTGTCCGGGTCCTCGGCGGCCAGCTGCGCCTGCCCGAGGAGGTCCCGCAGCGCCGCGCAGGCCGCCGCCCGGCGCGAGAGTCCCGTACCGACCGCCCAGCGGCCCCGCGCGCTCCCGCCGTCCGCCTCGCGGGCCAGCACCGCGTGGGCGGTGGTGCGCGCCTCCTCGCCCAGGTCCAGCAGCTCGGCCGCGAGGTCCAGATTGGCGGCCGACTTCAGCAGGAACACCAGCTCGGGGTCGTCGCCGTCGGCCGCGACCGGGCGGACCTCGGTGGCACCGCGCACCGCCCTCAGCAGGGCGTCGTGCGCCAGCGCGGACATCAGGCCGGTGCCCGCCGCCTCCCGTTCGTCGGCCCCGGCGCCCGACCCCGCGACCGTCGCGAGGTGCACCCGGCCCCGGTTGTCCGGGCCGAAGGGCCGTACGGCCGCGGCGGGCACCCGGGCCGCCGCCCCGCCGGTCAGCGAGGTGACGGTGGTCCAGGCGTCCGGGACCGCCCCGGTGCCGCCGCCGGTGGTCAGCGCGTCCGGGCCGAACACCCGCCCCGCCGCCTCCTCCCCGGCGCACTCCGCAGGCGGCACCACGTGCGCGGTGTACGCGCTCGCCGCCGCGTACAGGGCCCGCATCCGCGCCCCCGCCAGGTGGTGCACGTCGAAGGCGGCGATCCGGCGCCGCGTCCCGGCCCCGAGGGCCACCTCGACCCGGCTGAGCTTCAGCGGGGTCTGGGTCAGCGCCTCGTCGTCCCAGCTCCGGAAGATCCCGGTGTGGGGGCGGACCATCGCCGCGCTCAGCCGGTTCAGTTCGTCGACGAGTTCCTCCGCGTCGCGGGCGGTCTCCACGGTCGCGGTGACCGGCAGGGCCAGGCCCTTCGGCAGCTCCGCGGCGGGCTCCCGGTCGTCCAGCCCCGTACAGCGCGCGCAGCGGGGGTGCGGGGCGACCGGCTCGGCGATGACGTCCAGCGAGGCGAGGTCCTGGATCAGCACCTGGCGGTCGGTCTCGGCGGGCAGCGCGCCCGTGGTGAGGCGGAAAATCTCGTACCCCAGCAGGTTCCCCACCATCGCGGCGACCGGCCCGGCCACGCGGTCCGTGGCGGCGGGCACCGCCCCCGCGGCCCCGCTCCACAGCTCGGCCGCCGCGCCCGCGTCCACGTTGCCGCCCAGCCGCAGCACGGCGCAGGACCAGCAGCCGGTGGAGGTGGCGGTGGCCAGCGGGCCCACCACCAGGCGCTCGGCGAAGAGCCAGGCGGGGATCAGGGTGCGGCCCTCGGGCACCCCGGCGGCCAGCAGCCGGTGGGCGCGCGGCCCGGCCCCGGCACCGGTCACCACGACGACGTCGTAGCCCTCCAGCCCGGCCCAGTCGGCGTGGTCCCCGGCGGTGATCCGGGCGGCGTGCGCGGACGCCCGGTCCGCCTCGGCGGTGACGTCGTCGAACGCCGTGCTCGTGCCGATCCGCACGCACCCGTTGCGCAGCAGGCTCAGCGCGCACCAGCGGGCGGTCTCGTCGTCGCCGAGGACGGCGACCCGGGTGGCGCGGAAGCGGGCGAAGCGTTCCGGCGCCCCGTCGGTGTAGTGGTCGATGTAGGCGATCTGGGCGGCGAAGCGCTCGGCGACGTCGTCGTCGACCGGGGACTGTCCGGTGGCCGGTTCGGGTACATCGCGGGCGAAGTCGCGGGCGTAGAGCGTCTTGACGAGTTCCGCGGCCATCGCGCGCTGGGCGGGGCCGAAGCCCGCGCAGAGGTCGGCGAGCCGGTGATGACCGGTCAGGTGCGGTACGACGAGGGAGGCGAAGCGGTAGGCGGTGCGCCCGGCCAGGTGGAAACCACCGTCGGCGTTGTGGAAGAGGACCCCGCCGGGGGTCTCGGTGAACAGCACGTCGCGGCGGATGCGCGGCCGGGTCGGGGCCAGGGTGTCGTAGGCCGGTGCGGCGGGGGCGGGGCGGGCGGGGTCGGCCGTCGGCGCGGCGTCGGGGGCGCGCTCGGTGGTGGCGGCGGTCTCGGCCATGGGGGTCACACCTTCTCTGTGCGGTGGATGCGTTCCTGGTCGGTTCTTCGTGCGTGGGCGCGGAGCAGTTCGTGGATGCGGTACGGGCCGGGCGGGCCGTCCTCCAGCAGTCCGGCGTCGGCGAGCCGTTCGAGGACCGCCTCGGTGGTGCCGGGGACGTCGTCGGCGGTGAAGGAGGGGCCGGTACCGGTCGCGGCCCGGTGGAACGCCTCGGACAGCCTCGGGTCGAGCCGGGCCAGCGCCCCGTCGAGGAGGGCGGTGACGGACAGGCTCGGGGAGTCGGGGAGCGTGAGCCGGGCCAGGGGGTCGTCGCCGAACCAGTCGACGGCGTCGCCGAGCGACAGTGCGGGGCGGGTGAGCAGCCGGGCCGTCAGGATGCGCAGGGCCAGCGGCAGGTGTCCGCACAGCCTGGCGAGCCGGCGGGCCGCCTCCGGTCCGGCTTCGACGCGTTCGGCGCCGAGGACGGAGACCAGCAGGGCGTACGCCTCGGCCGCGGTGAACACCGAGAGCCGGTGCACCCATCCGCCGTGCGTGGCGACGAGTCCGGCCAGCCCCATCCGGCTGGTGACGATCACCGCGCCCCGGGCCTGGGCGACGGCGGGCAGCAGGGGGCGCACCTGGTCGGCGTCGACGACGTCGTCGAGCACGAGCAGAACCCGCGCGTCCTGCGCGCCCCCCTTCCCGAGGGCCGCGTACGTCTCGTCGGCGAGGTCGGCGGCGGGGCGGGCCGCACCGTCCGCACGGGTCGCCGTGACCACCGCGCGTCCGCCGGGGAAGGCGTCCCGCACCAGGTGGGCGACGTGGTGGGCGAGGGCCGACTTGCCGACGCCGGGCGCCCCCGACACCAGGATGATGGGCGGCTGCCGGTCGGTGTCGTCGCCGGTGTCGGCGGCGTACGCGGTGAGCCGGGCGGTCATCGCGGCGGTCTCGGCGCCGCGCCCGGTGAAGTTCGGCACCGGGCGGGGTGCGGCGGGCACGGGAACCGCGGGCGTGGCCTCACGCGCCGCGGGCATCTGCCCGGACACCTCGCCGGTCGTCTCCCGCGCCGCCGGAGGCAGCATCAGCGGCACCGCTTCCCCGGCCGGGACCACCACCCCTTCCAGCACGCCCGCTCCCGGGCCCAGGTCCTCGCCGCGCAGGATCGCGAGTTCCAGCTGCTGGAGGGCGGGCGAGGGGTCCACTCCCAGCTCGTCCAGCAGGAACTCCTTGACCCGCCGGTACTCGGCGAGCGCCTGGGTCTGCCGCCCGGTGCGGTACAGCGCCTCGATCAGCTGCTCGTGGAGCCGCTCGTGCCCCGGGTATACGCGCGTAGCGGTCCACAGTTCGACGAGTGCCTCACCGTGGCGGCCGAGCCCCAGCAGCAGGTCGCAGACGCGTTCCACACTGCGCAGCCGCTCCTCGGCCAGGCGCGGCACCTCGTCCCGGTGCAGGACGTCGGAGCGTACGTTGGCGAGCAGCGCGCCCTGCCACAGCGCCAGCGCGTCCTTCAGCGCGAGGAGTTCCGCCTCCGGGTCGTGGGAGAGCAGAACCGCGCGGCGCGCCTGTTCGCGGAAGCCGAGCAGGTCCAGGGTGTGCGGTTCGGCGGTGATCCGGTAGCCGCCGGGGACGGCCTCGATCACCGTCTCGGTGACGCCGTGCTTGGCGAAGAGCCGGCGCAGCCGCAGTACGCAGGTCTGGAGCGCGGCCTTGGCGGTGGCTGGCTGTTCCTCGCCCCACACGGCCCGTTGGAGGTAGTCGGCGGACACGACGGAGTTGGCGCGCAGGAGGAGCGCCGCCAGCAGGATGGTCGGCTTCGACGGCTGGAGCACCACGGCCTCGGGGCCGTCGGCGAGGGTCAGCGGACCGAGCAGCTGGAACCGCATCGGAGAGGTCCTAGTCCCAGCCGTTGACCAGCGCGCACACCGTGGCCGGTGCGGGGACCGGCAGGCCCGCGAGGACCAGCTCCAGGTGCTCGCACGCCTGCGAGACGCCGTGCGCGGGGCGCGGTTCGTCCGCCGGGGTGCTGGGGGCGGCGGAGGCGGCGGAGGCGCTGAGCAGGAGTCCCGCGAGGGCGCCCACGGCGATGGCGGCGGTACGGGTCACGAGGGCCGGCCGACATGAAAGCGAAGATCTGAACACGTGTGTCCCCTTCGGCGGTGGCGTCCTGCCGGGGGTGTCCCGGCACGACGACGATGCCAGCGGGGAGGACGTGGCAGCAGGGGCGTCCGTGTCAGCATGCTGCACCGGTCGCGGCAGCATCGTGCAGCGCCACCGTCGGGCCGGACCCCGTTGTACGGGCACACATACATCCGGCCCCGGAGTGTTTGGAGGAACACCCCGGGGCCGGATTCGTTCAGTCTACGCGGACCGCCCGCCTCATCCGTCGGCGGCGATCGCGTTCAGGACGTTCATCCGCCCCGCCCGGAAGGCCGGGACCAGTGCGGCGAACAGGCCGACGAAGGCCGAGGCGACGAAGACCGTGAGGATCGTCGGCCACGGGATCTCCAGGACGTCGAGCCCTTCCAGGGCCAGCAGTTGCTGGGCCGCGGTGCCCCAGCCCATGCCGAGTCCGAGGCCGAGCAGAGCGCCGAAGACCGCGATGACCACCGATTCCAGCCGGATCATCCGGCGCAGCTGGCGACGGGAGAGGCCGATGGCCCGCATCAGGCCGATCTCCCGGGTGCGTTCGACCACCGACAGCGCCAGGGTGTTCACCACACCGAGCACGGCGACGATGATCGCGAGTGCCAGCAGGCCGTAGACGACGTTCAGCAGCTGTCCGATCTGGTCCTTCAGCTCCTGCTTGTAGTCGGCCTGGTTGCGCACCACGTACTGCGGGTACTTGGCCAGCGCGCTCTTGAGCGCGGCGTACGTCTCCGTCTCCTTGCCGTCCGCGGCCTTCGCGAACATGAGCGTGTTCTGCGGCATGGCGTCGGCGGGGACGTACCGTTCGGCGGTCTTGATGTCGGTGTACATCGCGCCCTTGTCGATGTTCACGTCGTCCGAGGTGATGGCGCCGATCCGCAGCTTCGCGGTGTCGCCGCCCCTGAACGCGACGGTGAGCCGGTCGCCGACCTTGAGGTGGTGCTGGGTGGCGTAGCCCTCGCCGACCGACATGGCGCCGGGGGCGTAGGCGTCGGCCAGGTCGCCGGAGACGGCCTCGCGGCGCAGGTCGTCGCGGTACGTGGGGTCGACGGCGGCCAGGCCCTGGTTCCCGGCGGTGCCGTCGGGGGCGGTCACCCGGGCCTCGATGTTCCGGTAGCGGGTGACGTGTTCGAGGTCCGGTACGGCGGTGATGGCCTTCGCCGCCTGGTCCACGATCGGGGAGCCGTCCCCGGCGGACTGGACGATGAAGTCCGCGCCCACCGAACGGTCCAGCTCGTCGGTGGCCGAGGCGACCATGGAGGACCCGACCACGGAGAGGCAGGCGACCAGGGCGAGGCCGACCATCAGGGCGGCACCGGTGGCCCCGGTACGGCGCGGGTTGCGCAGGGCGTTGCGTTCGGCGAGCCGTCCCACGGAGCCGAACATCCGCAGCATGACGGCGCTCAGGATCCGGACCACGAAGCTGGCCAGCAGCGGGCCGATCACGATGAAGCCGATCAGGCTGAGGAGTACACCGGCCCCGAGCAGGAGCGAGCCGCGGCTCGCGTCGTCGGCACCGGCCGCGGCGAGCAGCGCGGCGCCACCGGCGAGCGTGAGGGCCAGCCCGAGCGCGGCCCGGACCCGGCCGGTACGGCCGTGCGCCGGGGTGCCGGACTCACGCAGCGCGGCCATGGGAGAGACCTTGCCCGCCCGGCGGGCCGGGAAGTACGCGGCGACGATGGTGACGACGATGCCCAGCACCAGGCCGATGGCCGGGGTCGTCCAGGCGATGGTGAGGTCGCCGGTGGACAGCTCCATGCCCACCGCCCCCATGACCTTCATCAGGCCGACGGCGAGGCCGATGCCCGCGCCGACCCCGAGGAGCGAGCCGACGATGCCGAGGAGGAGCGCCTCGACCAGGACGGACCGGTTGACCTGCTTGCGGCTGGAGCCGATGGCCCGCATCAGGCCGATCTCCCGGGTGCGCTGGGCGACCAGCATCGAGAAGGTGTTGACGATCAGGAAGATGCCGACGAGCAGGGCGATCCCGGCGAAGCCGAGCAGGGCGTACTTCATCACGTCGAGGAAGGAGCCCATGGAGTCCTTGTTGGCCTCCGCCGCTTCCTTCTGCGTCTGGAGTTCGTACGCGGCCGGGTCGGCGAGCGCGGTGGCGACGTTCTTCTTCAGCTGCTCGTCGGAGACACCGCTCGCGGCGGTGACGTTGACCAGGCTGAAGACGTCGGCCCGGCCGAGGAGCTTGCGCTGTGCGGTGGCGGTGTCGAAGTAGACGACGGCGGCGCCGGGGTTGGTGACGTTGAAGGCGGCGATGCCGCTGATGCGGGCCCGGATGTCGCCGTTGGCGGTGATGGTGCGCAGTTCGTCGCCGAGCTTCAGGTGGTGCTTGTCGGCGGTGTCGGCGTCGACCATGACCTCGGTCGGGCCGCGCGGTGCGTGGCCGGAGGAGATCTCCATCGAGCGCAGGTCGTTGCGGGTCCAGTTGCCCGCGATCGTGGGGGCGCCGGTGGTGGAGCCCATGTTCTTGTCGTGGCGGTCGACGACGGTGACGGACATGCTGATGACCACACCCTCGGCGCCCTTCGCGCCGGTGGCCTTCGCCGCGCGTTCGACGGTGGCGGCGGGCACGGTGGCGGGCTTGCCGCCGGACGCCGCCATCGGGCCGTCGTCCTCGGCGGTCTTCGGGCTGACGCTGACGTCGGCGGACGTAGCGGCGAAGAGCTTGTCGAAGGTGGTGTTCATGGTGTCGGTGAGGACGAGCGTGCCGCACACGAACGCCACCGACAGCAGGACCGCGACGGCGGAGAGCGCCATGCGTCCCTTGTGGGCGAGGAAGTTCCGCCGCGAGGTCTTCCAGACGGTCATGAGGTCCGCCCGCGCGAGTCGAAGTCCTTCATCCGGTCGAGGACCTGGTCGGCGGTCGGGTCGCGCATCTCGTCGACGATGCGTCCGTCGGCGAGGTAGAGCACCCGGTCCGCGTAGGAGGCGGCCACCGGGTCGTGGGTGACCATGACGATGGTCTGGCCCAGCTCGTCGACCGACCGGCGCAGGAAGCTCAGCACCTCGGCCCCGGCCCGTGAGTCCAGGTTCCCGGTCGGCTCGTCCCCGAAGATGATCTCGGGGCGGGCGGCCAGGGCGCGGGCCACGGCGACGCGCTGCTGCTGGCCGCCGGAGAGTTCGGTGGGCCGGTGCTTCAGCCGCCCGGCGAGCCCGACGGTCTCCACCACCTGCTGGAGCCACGCGGCGTCGGGGCGGCGGCCCGCGATGTCCATCGGCAGGGTGATGTTCTCCAGCGCGTTGAGCGTGGGCAGCAGGTTGAACGCCTGGAAGATGAAGCCGATCCGGTCGCGCCGGAGCTGGGTGAGCTTCTTGTCCTTCAGCCCGGTGATCTCGGTCTCGTCGAGGAATATCTGGCCCGAACTGACGGTGTCCAGACCGGCCAGACAGTGCATCAGGGTCGACTTGCCGGAACCGGACGGCCCCATGATCGCCGTGAACTCTCCTCGGGCGATGTCCACATCGACATGGTCGAGCGCGACGACCCGGGTCTCCCCGGCGCCGTACGCCTTCACCACCTGACGCGCCCGCGCGGCGACGGCCGTGCGCCCTCCAGTACCCCCGTGCCTGGGAACGGTTACCGCCGTTGTCACGATATTTCTCCTCTTTCGGTGTGCGCCGGGAATGGCTCGGAACGCGTACGGAATCCGGTGTCGGAGACAGCCCGGCACCCTGAGCGCCGGCACATTCCCCGGACGGGGTCTCCCCCGCCCCTTCCCCCCTGGGCCCACCGCGTCCGCGACGGGCCCCAGCCGCTTGTCGCGGCCTAAGAACACCGTAAAGAACAAGCCATGGCGGCCACGTCCTCCGCCGGGAGGAAGAACCCCTGCTTAGAAGTGAGGAGCTACCCCTAAGGGTCTCGGCCCCTGGGTGGAGACCCTTGTAGGGGACTGCCCCTGAGGGTGCACCGGCCGGTCCGACGGCGTCCCGCCCACGTTCCGGCGTTGCCCCGACGGTGTTCCAGCGGCACCCGGCCCTCTCCCGGCCGCCGCCTCCCGTTCACCACCCGATGCTCAACCCAGCCATTACCACGGGTAATTCGGGTTGCGTACTCCCCAACTGCCGTACCCGCTAGTAATGTTCACGCTTCCGACCGCACAGCACTCCTGCCTTGCCGACCCGACCAGGACCCGAGCCACGCAAGGAGCAGCACCCCCGATGTCGCACGGAAACCCGCTCCCGTCCCCCCACCACGCCGACTACCTGCTGCCGTGGCAGAGCTCCGATCCGGCCCCGCCCGACCCCCCGCCCGGACCGTCCGCCGCCGCGCCCGCCCCGGGCCCCGTGCCCGGCCGCCACAGCGACCTCCGTCGGCTGCGTACCGCGTACCGGACACTGCGGCGGGTCGCGACCCTGACCGCGCTCGGCTACTTCGTGGTCTTCCTGCTGCTGTCCGCCTTCGCCAAGGACCTGGTGGAATTCCCGCTGTTCGGCGGGTTCAACGTCGGCCTGGTGCTGGGGCTGTGCCAGCTCCCGGTGACGGCGCTCGCCATCGTGGTGTACGAACGCACCGCCCGGCGCACGGTCGACCCGCTCGCCGCCCGGGTCCGAAGAGCGGGAGCCACGCGATGAACGGCTTCGACAACTCCGCGCACTCGATGTCCCTGGTGGCCTTCCTCGCGGTCGGCACCGTGGCGCTGCTGCTCTGCGTGATGACCGGCCCGGACCGCGACGACCTCGACGAGTTCTACACCGGCTCCCGCTCACTCGGCCCGATGCGGAACGGGCTCGCCCTGGCGGGCGACTACCTCTCCGCCGCCACCGTGCTCGGCACCACCGGCATCATCGCGCTCACCGGCTACGACGGGACGATCCTCGCCCTGAGCATCACGCTCTCGCTGGTCCTGCTGATGTTCCTGCTCGCCGAGCCGCTCCGGAACGCGGGCGGCTTCACCCTGGGGGACGTGCTCGTGCGCCGCACCCCCGGCCGCGCCGTCCGCATCACCGCCTGCGCGGCCACCATCGCCGCGCTCGTCCCGATGATGGTCGTCCAGCTCGCCAGCAGCGGCGATCTGCTCGCGTTCATCCTGGGCTTCGACACCTCGGGCTTCCGGACCGGCGCCATCATCGGGCTCGGCACCCTGATGATCGGCTACGCGGCGATCGGCGGGATGCAGGGCACCTCGCTGATCCAGATCGTGAAGACCGTGGTCCTCTTCGTGGCCGCCTTCACCATCGCCGTACTGATCATGAACCGGTTCGACTGGAGCACCGACTCACTGCTCTCGGCCGCCCGGCAGAGCAGCGGGGCGGGGGCCGCGTTCCTGAGCTCGGGGCTCCAGTTCGAGGGCAGCGGGCTCGACATGGTCAGCTCCGAACTGACCGTGGTGCTCGGCGCCGCCTGCCTCCCGCACGTCGCCATGCGGATGTCGAACGCCCGCTCCACCCAGGCCGTGCGCCGCTCGATGTCGTGGGCGGTCGGCACGGTCGCCGCGATCTGCGTGCTGCTCGTGGTGATCGGTTTCGGCGCGGCGGCGCTCGTCGGCCACGAGGGCATCACCGCCGCCGGGGCCTCCGGGAACAGCGCGATCCTCCAGATCAGCGGGGAGGTCGCGAACGGTACGCGGCTGGGCGCGCTGATCATCACGACGATGACGACAGCGATCTTCCTGACGCTGCTCGCCTCGGTCGCCGGAATGATCCTGTCCTGCGCCAACTCCCTGGCCCACGACCTGTTCGCGCACGGCCTGCGCGGGGCCCGCCGTCCGGGCCGGGCTCCGATGCCGGGCCGCGCCGAGATGCGTACGGCGCAGATCTCCGCGATCGTCGTGGGCCTGCTCGCCACCGCCCTCGCCGTGGTGGCCCGGCACTGGAACGTGCAGGCCCTGGCGACGCTCTCGTTCTGCGTCGGCGCGTCCGCGCTGGCCCCGGCGCTGGTCTACAGCATGTTCTGGCGGCGCTTCACCCGCACCGGGCTGCTGTGCACCCTCATCGTCGGCACCGGCACGGTGCTGGTGCTGATCACCGGCACCAACCTGGTCTCCGGCTCGCCCACCTCGGTCTTCCCCGACCACGACTTCAACTGGTTCCCGTACACCACGACCGGGCTCGTCTCCATCCCGGCGGGCTTCCTCGCGGGCTTCCTGGGCACCGTCCTCCCCCGCAACACGGCCCCGGCCGCGCGCCGCGCCTACCAGGGCGAGGAACCCCGCATCCTGGCGGGCGCCCCGCCGATCTCCACCGACCCCCACTGAGGCGAGTCCGGCAGGCGAGGCACGGCAGAGCCGCCCACGAGGGCTGCCGCGCCTCGCCACCCCCCGCAAAGGCGGCTGCGGGCTCTGTACCCCGAGGACGGCCCGCCTTCGGGCCAAGCCGCGCAAACAGGGACACCCTGAATGGATCGTTCCGCATATCAGTCTGGAGGAGTCCGCAAGCGGGATCACGGACTACTCGTGCACGTTTCTCATGGGCCTTTTGCAGACCCCGGAGTACGCGACGGCCGTCATCAGCTCCGCCTTCCCGCGCGAGACGGGGACCAGATCGAGCAGCGTGCCGACCAGCGCATCAGGCGTCAGGATCCTGCCGTACATGGCGGGCGCCGCTCCCAGCCATCTCCCTTTTACGCTGCTCTCGTTGAACGATGCTCCCCACGCGCTCTCCACGGAGTCACCCGCCCATGGCGGACGGGTGGACGACACCCCTAGCGCGGTGGCGGCAGCCGTCAGCATGTTCGACCGGCTCCGCATGGCGGCGCTGTCCGAGGAAGAGTCGCTGACCCTGATCCGCACGATCCTGGAGGAGCACACCACATGAGCAGCACGCCCGACTCTCGGCCCACGCGATGGGTCACAAGCACCTACAGCGGCGGCGAAGGCCAGTGCGTCGAGTGGGCGCCCGACCACGCACACGCGACCGGTGTATTCCTCATCCGCGACAGCAAGATCCCCCACGGCCCCCACCTGACCCTCACCCACGAGGGATTCACCAGCCTCGTGGCACTCGCCAAGCACCACGGCTGACCCCGCGGACCTCGCGCCGTCGGCGTGGTCCCCGGCGGGACTTCGGTAGGTTCCCCGCCATGACCGAAACCGAACAAGAGCGCGTCTCCTGGCCGCCCGCTCCGATCAGGACCGAGCGGCTCGTACTCCGCGCGCCCGAAACCCGGGACCGCGCGGCGTTCATCGACCTGTTCAGCTCGCCGGAGGTGGGCACCTACCTGGGCGGCGCCCGCTCGCGGGAGGCGTGTGAACGCACGGTGCCCGAGACGCCCGAGCGGCGCCCCGGCCTCTTCGTGATCGAGCGCGACGGGACGATGATCGGCACCCTCGAACTCAATCGGCGCCCCCCGGAACTCCGGAGTGACACCGGACCGAAGACCGAGGAGGACGAACTCGGCTACCTGCTCCTGCCGGAAGCCTGGGGCCACGGGTACGCCGCCGAGGCCTGCGCGGCGGCACTCGCCTGGTACGCCGTCACGCGTCCCGGCGCATCGGTGGTGCTGCACACCCAGACCGCCAACGCCCGCTCGATGCGCCTCGCGTCGAAGCTGGGGTTCACCGAAGTACAGCGGTACGAGGCGTGGGGCGCCCCGCAGTGGATGGGCCGGATGTCTCCGGTCGCCCCGCCTGCCTGAGCTCGGACCGGAGGGGCTGGGGCGCGTTCGTGCCGGGTTCGCGGCAGGGGCGGCAGAGCCCGTCGCGGAAGGCTTCGGGCCGTCCCGGTACGCCGCATTCGGTGCACTCCGGCATCAGCCGCCGCACGGGGGCCGCCGCCGGGGCGGGCGGTACGGGCGTGGCGGGCAGCCGAGGCGGGAGCTTGTCCCGCAGACGACGACGGACCAGCCCGAAGGGCGAGCCGACCCGCTCGGGCAGCCCGGCCGTCAGCGCGTGCGTGAGGTAATCGGCGTCCACCCCCCGCGCGAACCAGGCGGCGGCCAGCTCTTCCAGCGCCGCGCAGTCCGCCGCCGACAACGCCAGCCGGGAATCCCTGCGCCCCAGCAGCGCCAGCGCCGCGAAAGCGGGCGAAGGCCCCTGCCGCGACTGATGCTGCGGCTGGTACTGCGGCTGCGGCTGCGGCTGCGGCTGCACGGTGCGCTGCCGCGGGACCACCGGGGCAGCCACTGCCGCAGGGGCAAAGACGGGCTCGCGCGCAGAGGCCGGAGCGAGCTCCACCGGCCCCGCCACGGGCCCGTACACGAGAGCCGGAGCGAGCTCCACGGACCCCGCCTCGGGCCCCGCCACGGACGCTGCCACGCCCCCTGCCACGGGCTCCGCCTCCGGCTCCGGCGGCGCCGAACGGCGCTCCTCGGCGGCGAGGAAGGCGTCCCACCACTCGTTGTCGTGGGCGATCCGCGACCAGAACGTCCGCGTCACCCAGCGCACTTGGCCGTCCTCGGTGCCCAGGCAGCGGACGTGACGCAGATGACCGGCCACGCCCAGGGCCCGCAGCGCGCTGCCCACCGCCATCTGCCCGTACAACGGCTGGCTCCTGGCCAGCGACTTGATGTCCATCGCGGCCCCCTCCGGCAACGCGTCCACGTACCCGGCGATATGACGCTCCCGCACCGGCAGCAACACGAAGTCACCCGCACGCGGCGGACCTTGCTCCGCGACGGAGCGCTTTCCGTAACCGGGCTTCGCCTTCGGATGCGGACGCGAGGATGCGGGGGCCAGCAAGGCAGGGCTAAGGTCGGGAACAACCACGGGATCGTCTTTCTAGAGGGTGCGATCTTGGGGCCAGACCCCGGGCAGTGCTCTAACACTGTGCCGGGGTCGTTTCGTTCGCACCGTAAGCAGTCGCGACTCTGCGCCGCAACTCAATCACCACTAGTCATACTTGCTGGCCGCGACGGGTCAGGGAGGCGGGGAGGTTTCCCCAACCACCCCTCTTAGCCCCCCGGTTGGTACACACCGCTCGAATCCCGGAACCCGGGGACCGGCCCCCGGATCCCGAGGCTCAAGCCCCGGTACCAAGGCTGTTCCCGCACCCACGAAAGAGTGAACGGCCCCTACCGAGTCCCGGAGCCCGGGTTTCGGGACTCGTCCCCGCCGGTCCGAGCCGCTTCGGCGGCACGGAGTGCGGAGGCGAGGTTTCCGCGCCTGCCCCGGGTGCCGGGGTGGTCCGCGCCCAGAATCCGCTCGGACTGGGCCACGACGATCTCGAACAGCGGGATGGCGCGGTCGAGGTCACCCGCCGCCCGGTAGCTACAGGCGAGGTTGTTGCGGCTGATCAGGGTGTCGGGATGGGTGTCGCCCAGCACCCGCTCCCGCTGGGCCAGTGTGACCTTGTGCAGCGCGATGGCACGGGCGTGCTCACCGGCCGACCGGTAGGCGTAGGCGAGGTTGTTGCGGCTGATCAAGGTGCTGGGATGGGTGTCGCCCAGCACCTGCACCCGCTGGGCCAGCGTGGCCTCGTACAGCGGAATGGCGCGGTCGAGGTCACCGGACGAATCGTAGGCGCAGGCCAGGCCGTTGCGGCTGATCAGGGTGCTGGGATGGGTGTCGCCCAGCGCCCGCACCCGCTGGGCCAGCGTGGCCTCGTGCAACTCGATGGCACGGGCGTGCTCACCGGCCGAATCGTAGGCGCAGGCGAGGTTGTTGCGGCTGACCAGGGTGTCGAGATGGGTGTCGCCCAGCACCCGCTCACGCTGGGCCAGCGTGGCCTCGTACAGCGGAATGGCACGGTCGAGGTCACCGGCCGAATCGTAGGCGTTGGCGAGGTTGTTGCGGCTGACCAGGGTGTGGGGGTTGGTCTCGCCCAGCACCCGCTCGCGCTGGGCGAGGACGCTCTCGAACAGGGGAATGGCGCGGGTGTGATCACCAGCCGACCGGTAGGCGTTGGCGAGGTTGTTGCGGCTGACCAGGGTGTCGGGGGCGGTGTCACCCAGCACCCGCTCGCGCTGGGCGAGGATGGCCACGCGCAGGGGGACGGCATGGGCGTTGCGCTCCTGGCGGCCCAGGTACCGGGCGACGGCCAGCCAGGCGTTGACGGTCTTCGCCGGAGTCGGCGGGCTGGGTGGGGTCGTTTCGGCCAGGGCGACGGCGTGGGGCAGGAGGTGCTCGAACTCCTCGTTGGGGGCGGTCTCCTCGGGAAGCGCCTCGTGGAGGAGGTGCTCGGCGTTCCGGCGGCCGGACGGGAGGGCGTCGGGGGCGGTGGCGGCGAGCTGCTGATGGCGCAGGACGGTCTGGACGAGGCGGTGGACACCAGCGCTCCGGCGGTCGGCGCTGAAGGTGATCATGTTGTAGGCGTGCAGGGTTCCCAGGGCCTCGCCCAGTTCGCGGACGTTCGGGCAGAGCGGGGCGAGGAGGCTGCGCGGGATGGCGTCGGGGGCCAGCCAGGCCATCGCTTCGAGGAGCGTGATCGCCTTCGGGTTGCGGCGTTCGACGACGGCCAGGGTGTGGTGCCAGATGCGGGCGATGGTGCGCTCGGGATCGACCCCCGCGGTCGCGGTGTCCATGACCTCGCCCAGCATCGACCGGTAGGCGGCGAACGGGGTGCCCGTCTCGAAGAGGTACGCGCCCGCCTGCTCCAGGGCCAGCGGGAGGTGCCCGAGCGCGGCGGCCAGGCTCGCGGCCTCGTCACGCTGACGCGGAGTGTGGACCGGGCCCAGGGCCAGTGTGCAGAGGAGGTCGGTGGCCGCCTCCCCGCCCAGGAGGCCCAGGGGCATGGTCGGGGCGATGGTGTGCCATCCCGTCCCGGTGCGGCTGGTGGCCAGGTGGTGGCCGCCGGGCAGGGCACCGAGGTAGTGGCGCAGGTCGCGGGGGTCCTCGACGTTGTCGAAGACCAGCAGCCAGCCCGGGTGCCACTGCAACCAGAGGATCGCCCACGCCGCCCGCTCCGGCACGTCCGCGCCCGCCGCCCACTGCGGGCACAGCCGCATCGCGAGGTCGGCCAGACCCGCCACGATCTGCTCGGACGTCGACGCGTTCAGCCACCACACCACCGTGTAGGCGTGACGATGGGTGTGGGCGTAATGCAGGGCCAGGGTGCTCTTGCCGATCCCGCCCAGGCCGTGGACCGCGCCCACCCCGGCCGTCTGGGTGACCGCGGCCTCGCCACTGGAGGTCAACAGGGCGTTCAGGCGCGCGAGTTCGTCGCCCCTGCCCACGAAGACGCCCGACGCCGAGCCCGGCAGGTTGCCCGCGCCGGGCGGGGCGTCCACCCGGCGCACCCACTCCACCGCCTCTGCGGGCAGCGTCACCAGCCGGGCACCGTCCCCGGTCACCGCCACCCCGATATCGCCGCTCGCGGCGATCGACCCAGGCCCTCCCGCCTCCGCGCCACTCCCCGTCACGGCTTGATCGTCACCTGGTCCCCGGTGCTGGCCGTGCCGATGCGCTGGGCGGCGATGGAACGCTCGCCCGACGCTGTCACGTTCACCGTCGCACTGGCCGCGGGCATCAGTCCGGCCAGCTCCGCCAGCAGTTCGGCGTCCTCCCGCAGAGCACGCTTGATCTGCTGGCGAAGCGCCGCCGCCGCGTCCCCGTCCGCCGGGTCAGCTTCCACGTCCGCCACGGCGGACTCCAGCTCCGCCTGGCCCCGCTCACCGCGCCGACTCCACACCGCCTGGAGAATGCGCCGCCCCAGATTCGCCGTCGCGTCCACAGCCGCACTCTCCGCACGGGTCAGCACCCCCACGCCATACGCGCCCACGGCCGCCGTCAGATACGGCCCCGTCTGCTCCACCAACTCCACGATCTCAGCGCTCACGCAGCAGCCCCTCAGGTGGTTCTTCCCGGACATGGCCGATCCAGCGTAGAAAGTCCGCGGTCGTCCCGTAAACCAGAACGCCGAATCCACCCACCCCAGTTCCGCCGCGGGCGCGCTCGGGCACGAAGCGCCGCCCCCGTTCCGGCCGGGCCGGCTGCCTGGATCAGCTGACCGGATCAGCTGACCGGGCCCGGCCATCCGGGCCCGGTCGTCCGGGTCAGTTGTCCGGTTCAGTTGTCCGGGGCGGTGACGCGGCCGGTGAGGGCGGCGAGGGAGGTGCGTACGTGGGCCATGTGCGCGTGGAGCTGCTCGCGGCCCTCGTCGTGCTCGCGCACGACGCGTTCCGTCTCCCGTACCACCCGCTCCTCACGGACCCCGGCCTCGGCGATCAGTTCCGCGGCACGCGCCTCGGCGTCCTCCTGGCCGTGCCGTGCGGCCTCCTCGGTCTTGGCGAGGGCGCGTCGCGCCTCCGCCAGCCGGGCCTCTGCCCGCTCGGTCAGCTCGTCGTGACGGGCCGTCTGTTCGGCCTCGGCGGCGGCGCGTTCCCGTTCGGCCGCCTTCAGCCGCTCCGCGTGCTCCTGCTCCTGGTGGGCACGCACGCTCGCGGTGCTGCGGACGGTCTCCGCCAGCATGGCGCCCGCCCGCTCCCGCACCCCGGCGGCCTCCTCGCGGGCCTCGGCCACCGCCCCGTCGGCCGTGGACCGCGCGGTGGCCAGCGCTCCGCCCGCGTACTCGACGGCCTCGGCCCGTATCGCCTCAGCGGCCTTCCCGGCCGCGTCGCGGAGCGCGCGCCCCGCCGATTCCGCAGCCTCGCGCAGCGCCTGGGCCTGCTCCAGGGCGGCGCCCCGTACGCTCTCCGCCTCGCCTTCGGTGAGGGCGAGGATCTGCTGGGCCCGCCCGCCCAGCGACTCGTAGTTCTGCGGGGCGAGCGTGGCGACGACCTCGGCCAGCCGGACCGACTCCGCCGACAGCTCACCCACCAGCACGGTCAGCCGGTCCACCTCTGCCAGCGCCTCGTCCCGTTCCGCCGAGAGCGCGGACACGGCCCGGTCCACCTGATCAGGGCGGTAGCCCCGTCCCCGTACACCGATCCCGACAAAGCCATGCGCGGACACCGGTACAGAACTCATGCGTGAAGCCTCTTTCCGACTCTCCGACCATCAGCGACACATCAAGGATGCGGCAAATCATGCGAGAAGTCGGAATCGATCATCTGCTTTACGGAGAGAAGCGACCGGCATCACAGAGCACGGCGCCCGGCCCCCCTTCCGGGAGCCGGGCGCCGCGGGCGGGGCCTCTCGGGGCCCCCGTGGATCAGATCAGGCCGTCCCACATCTGTTCGAGCAGGACGGACCACCAGCTCTCGGGCGAGGCCAGTGCCGCCGCGTCCAGCGCCACCAGCTGGGCCTGGAAGTCGACCGTCCAGCGGCCCGCCTGCTCCGGGTTGAGCCCGAAGCGCAGCCGCCACATCCGGCCGAGCAGCGCCATCGAGCGCTGGAACTCCGGCAGCCCGGTGTTCACGAACTGCGGCGGCACCGACTGCCCGCCCGGACCCGCCTCGACGGGCACGGCCACGATGTTCGCCGTCCCGTACTGGACACAGATCGCCCGGCCGAAGTCGGACCCCATGACCAGGTACGAGCCCGCGTCGGGCGCGGCCTGCACCTGGCGCTGCTGGGCCAGCTCACCCAGCGTCGGCACCACCGGCTGGCCCGGCTGTGCCCAGAAGAACGGTCCGAAGTCGGCGGGGAGCCCCGCCCACACCAGCGTGCGGGCCACGGGCTCCGGCACACCCTGACGGGAGACCGCGCGCTGGTCGAAGCGGAGGATGCCCTGCGGCCCGAAGCTCTGCATCAGCTCCTCGGCGATGACCTCCGACGGCACCACGGGAGCGGCCGGCATCTGCGGGAGCGGCGCCCGCACCGGCGCCGGGCGGGCCGGGCCGTCCGCCACCTGGTGCAGCTCGCCCTGGTGGGTGAGGAGGTGCTGCATGCCCTGCTGGCGGCTGGCGTGGTCGGTGCCGTACGGGGCGACGCTGGTGATCCGCACCTGCGGCCACGTCTCCCGGATCATGCGGGCGCAGTAGCCGCCGGGCAGCTCGCAGGACTCCAGCTCGGTGTGGAGCTCGATGACCTGCTGCGGCGGCACGTTCATCGCCCGCAGCTCGTGCAGCATCTGCCACTCGGGGTGCGGGGTACCGGGCGCCGAGCGGCGGATCAGCTGCTGCTCGCTGCCGTCGGGCGCGCGGTAGCGAAGCACGGCCTGGTAGCCGGGGCCGACGGTCGGCTGACCGGACGGCGGCTGCTGCGGGTACCCGTACGCGGGCGACGGCGGGGTGTGCGGACCCTGCGGCGGTACGGGGCCGGGGGCACCGGGCATGCCGGGAGGACCGGGCGGACCAGGGGGGCCGGGGGGCTGCACGCCGCCGGGGCCGCCCATGCTCGGGTCGGCCAGCATCGTCGCGGCATGGTGCACCCCACCACCCGGAGGCGGCGTCGAACCAGGCGGCGGAGGCGGCACCGGAGCACCAGGGGCACCGGGC
>NZ_JBHVVM010000016.1:64497-160307 GCF_042883525.1 Streptomyces sp. NPDC058195 | reverse complement strand
CGGATCGGCCAGCATCGTCGCGGCATGGTGCACCCCACCACCCGGAGGCGGCGTCGAACCAGGCGGCGGAGGCGGCACCGGAGCACCAGGGGCACCGGGCATGCCGGGAGGACCGGGCGGACCAGGCGGCGGCACGGGCGCGCCGGGCGCACCGACCTGCGGGGCGAGCTGGGTCGGCAGGTACCCGCCCGCCGGAGCACCGGGCGCACCCGGCCCCGAGGGCGGCGGCACCGGAGCACCGGGACCGGCTCCCGGCACCCCCGGAGCGCCCGGAGGAGGCGGGGTCGGCGCACCGCCACGCGAACCGTGCGGAGGCACGGCGGCCTTGCCGGTGGTCGCGTCGGCGATGCCACCGCCGCCCGGAGCACCCGGAAGCGGAGCCCCCGGGCCGCCCGGAGCCGACGGCAGGCCCGGCACCAACGCGGTCCGGGGCAGCTGGCTGCCCCCCGACATCAGAGCGGTCGGCGCGTCGGCAGGGACCACCGGCGGCGGGGTGTTCTCGTCATCGGCACCCGAGAGCGGCGGCGCGAACACCGTGGCGGGCAGCGGCACCTCCGCGTCGTCGGAGTCCGTGCCCGTGTTCGTGTCCGTACCGGCCCACGGGGTCGCCCCGTCCGGCACGCCCTGCGGGGGCGCCTGCGGAGCCGCGGGCGGGGGCGGGGGCGGGGGCGGAGCTACGGGCGGGGCGGCGGGCGGGGCCGCCGGAACGCCGTCGTTGGCGGTCGGCTCGTACGCGACCGGCCCGCCCTGCGAAGCCGGGGCGGCCGACGGCGCGGCGCCCTCGCGGCGGTCCGGGATGCCCAGCTTGTCGGCCGCTTCCTGGAGCCACTCCGGAGGGCTCAACAGGAACGACGTCTGGTTCAGGTCGATCCGCTGGGGCGTCTCCGGAGCGGCGGTGGCCGCCGCGGCCTGCGCGCCGTACTCCTCTTCGTACCGCCGGATCACCTCGCCCACCGGCAGGCCCGGCCACAGGGTGGCCTCACCGCTGTCACGGGCGATGACCAGCCGCTGACGGCCGCCGTCCGAGACGGGGCCCTCCGCGCGGTCCTCGCCCCACACCACGAAGCCCAGTTCGAACTCCCGCACCCGCACCTCGCGGTGCTGGTACGCCGGGACGTCGCCGTTGATCCACTCGTCCGCGCGCTCCTGCGCCTGCGCAAAGGTCACCATCGCGCTCACCCCTCCACCGGGACGGCCCGCGCGAAGCCACCGTCCACCATCAGGTTCGCCACGGTCTCCAGCTCCGGCGGGTTGCCCGCCAGCCGCTGGAGGAAGGCGTCGAAATCGGCACCGCACGGCAGCAGCAGCCGGTCCACCCGGTCCTGCACGGCCCAGCCGTCCTGGTCCCGGGCGTCGTCGTAGGCGCAGAACCACACCGACCCCACGCCGTTGCCCCGCACCTTCACCGCGACGATGCCGCCCTGGACGAAACCGACGCCCAGGAAGTCCTTGGTGAGGTGATCGCGCAGGCACTTGTTGACGTACACCAGGTCGTTCACCGCGGCCTGCTCGCGCACCGTGAAGAACGGCTGGTCGACCAGGAGGCCCAGCTCCGCGTCGAGCGCCGCGCCGGCGGGTGCCGAACCGCCCGCCGCCTTCAGGAACGAGCGGTAGGCGCCCGGCAGCCGGTAGCCGAGGTCCTCCTCGACGCCCAGGACCTGGGACTCGCTCACCGCCACGGCGCCCTTCGGCAGCCGGAAGTGCGTCGGCCGGGTCTCCTGCAACGGGCGGGTGCCCCGCTTGGTGTGGTCGACGGCCGTACCGGCCAGCCCGGCGTGGTGCCGCAGCAGCGCCTTCACCTCGACCGGGATCAGCTCCATGCGCCGACCGCCGGGCACGTGGTGCCAGGTCCAGCCGTGCGGGGTGGCGACCGCGGGAATGGTGTCCCAGAGTTCGTGGCCGCTCGCCGCCAGCGCCGCGTTCGCCGAGACGTAGTCGGTGAGCCGCAGCTCGTCGACCCCGAAGCCCTGCGGCGGTTCGGCGATCTCGGCGGCGGCACGCGCGTACGGCGTGAAGACCGGGCTGCCGTTCCCGTCCATGCGCACACCGCCGGAATGGCGGGACGCCCGGACCGGGTCCGGGAAATGCACGAGCTGCCCGGCGTAGGCCGCGTTCGGTGGCGCGGCTTGCTGCCCGAGCCGACCTGTCGTCATGGCGGTTGCCCCCTGCTGCGTCTGGCTGGTGAGGACCGGCCCGCACGAGGGCGGCGGTCCGGGCACAGCCTATGCGGTGAGGCAAGGGCGGGTCTTGCCCGTGTGACCCGTCCTGCGCGGCCCTCCGCACGACCGTCACCAACCGTCACAACGGCGTGACGGACGGGCGACGCGCCCATCACCGGCCCCTGCCTAAAAGCTCCTCCGAGGCGCGGTACGAAGCCGCTCGACACGCGACACGAAGACACGTTTCACCGCCCCAGCTTCCACACCAGCCCGGACATTTGGCAGGCTGTCACCGCAACTCGGGGGCGTGCACATCGCGCAGCTACCGCTGCCGGCACGGGAGGGAAAGCACCAATGCACACTGCACAATCAGTCACATCCGGAGATCCGCGCCTCAGCTGGAGCAGCGCCGACGGCAGCCGGACGCCCCGGCTTCTGCACCGCCGCGACGGCATTCTGCCCGCGGTCGCGGCAGCGCTCTCCGTGCGCGGCGAGACACTCACCTGCACTGCGGGCAAGGGCGACCTGCCCCCCGTGCTGCACCCGCTCGTCCAGGACTTCCTCGACACCCTTCCCAGCGGTCGGCGCGAACGCTTCACCGGCCGCTGCCCCGAAGCGATACTCCTCTCCCGGCAGCTCACCGCCGCCGAGTCCACCCGCTCCAAGCGCGCCCAGCGCAAGCCGCTGACCAACGGCGAAGCCCGGCGCGCGCTCAAGCACTCCCGGCTCACCGCGCGGCGCATCCGCGAGGACGGCGACCCCATGCACGGCAGCTACGCGCCCCCGTGCCGCTCCTGTGCGGCCATGCTCGCCCACTTCGGCGTACGCCCCGTCGACCTGGCGACGCCCACGGCCGCGACCACCGCCGAGAAGGGCTGACCGCACGCCGATGCACGACCGAACCGACCTGCCCGCACAGCCGGGCCCCGCGGGACGCGACCGGAACGCCTCCACCCGCTTCCCCGTCGCCGTGGACGCCGCCCTGCGCGCCGCCGGCTGGGAACCGGGCCGCTGGAACATCCGCCAGGCCGAGGAATGGGCCGACGCGCTGAGCTCGCACACCTCCCCCGCCGGTCACCGGCACGCGGTGTTCCCCGCGGCCGTGGAGGCGTGGGCCGAATTCGGCGGACTGCGCATCGCCGCCTCCGCCCCGGGCCGCCAGATCGCGCCCGCCCCCGTACGCATAGACCCGCTGAGCGGGCTCCACCTGGCCCGCACCCTCGGCGATCTCGGCCGGGCGCTGGAGACCGAGGTCAGCCCGCTGGGTGAGGAGGGCGACGGACAGGCGGTGCTGGCGATCGACGCCGAGGGCCGCGTCTACAGCATCGACCACACCGGCGACTGGTACCTCGGCCCGGACATCGACCAGGCACTGGCCACCCTCGTCTCGGGCATCCAGCCGGAGCGCCTGGTCTCGCACTGATCCGGCCGGACCGCACAGAACCGGACCGGGCCACTCCGGGCCACGCGGAACCGGACCGCACGGAACCAGACCACGCGGAACCGGACCGCACGGAACCGGCCTGATCCCGGCCCGACCCCCGGGGTCGGGCCGCCGGACCCCGAACCGGCCCCGGCCCCGGCCCCGGACCAAGCCATCCGGCCCGGAACGGACCCGCCCGGAACGGATCAGGCCGCCGAACCCTGTACCGGCAGGACCGCCGACACCCGGAAGCCGCCCGCGTCCGTCGGTCCCGAGACGAAGACGCCACCGAGCCCCAGCACCCGCTCCCGCATGCCGACCAGCCCGTTGCCGCCGCTCGGCAGCCCCGCGTCCACCGTCGCCGCGTCCGACGGGCCGTTCTCCACCTGCATCGCGACCTCCGCGCCCCGGTGCGCCAGCCGCACCCAGGTCCTGGCGCCCGCCGCGTGCTTGTGCACGTTGGTCAACGCCTCCTGCACCACCCGGTACGCCGTCTGCTCGACCTCGGGCGGATACGTGCGCGCCTCGCCGTCCACCGACAGTTCCACCGTCATCCCCGCCGCCCGGGACTCCCCCACCAGGATCTCGACCTCGTGCAGACGTGGTCCGTCCTCCGTGGCTGCCGCCGCGGCGGCGGCAGCCGCCTGGCCGACCGAGGCCAGCGGCACTCCGGCCGGGCGGGACGTCACCGGCTCCCCCGCCCGCAGCACCCCGAGCATCTCGCGCAGCTCCGTCAGCGCCTGCCGCCCCATGTCCCCCACCAGGGCCGCGTTCCGCACCGCCTTGGCGGGGTCCTTCGGCGCGACCGCCTGGAGCGCGGCGGCGTGCACCACCATCAGGCTGACCCGGTGGGCGACCACGTCGTGCATCTCCCGGGCGATCCGGTGGCGCTCCTCCGCACGCGCCCACTCCGCCCGTTCCTCGGCCCGGTCCGCGAGCAGCGACAGCTCCCGCTCCAGCGAGTCCGCCCGCTCCCGCAGGCTCTCCATCAGCCGCCGCCGGGCCCCTATGTAGAGGCCGAGCAGCACGGGCGGGGCGGTCAGCCCGAGCGACATGAAGAGCGAGATCAGCGGTACGTACCAGTCGTCGGGCCCGAAGTCCGCCTGCTCGGCCACGCTCTGGCGCAGCCGGACGTACGTCACGATGAACGAGCCCGCGAGGGACATCCCGCTCAGCACGGCGGTGATCCGGCGCGGTACGTCGGAGGCGGCCAGGCTGTACAGGCCGACCAGCCCCATCAGGAAGGCCATCCCGGCCGGTGCCGTCGCGATCGCCACCAGCACCACCGCGATCGGCCAGCGCCGCCGCAGCACCAGGACCGATCCCACGAGCAGCCCGAACAGCACGCCCACCGGCACCGGCAGCCCGGCGTCCCCGGCGAAGTCCACCCCCTCCACCGCGCACTCCAGCGCCGAGAGGAGCCCGAGCCCCACGTCCAGGGCGACACTGCGCCGCCGCTCCCACCACCAGTAACCGCGGGTGGTCTGCCCCGCCGCTTCCTGGTCTGCCCCCGTTGCGGTCATGGCATCCACCCTACGGGCGCCCACCGCTCCCTTCCGGGTCACCGGGACAGTGCGGGCGGCCCCCACTCAAAGACGGAACAACCACTTATCGCTTGAAATGGCGAATTGAGCGGCCTTTCGCACCGGACGCCCGTATTCCGGAAGACGCTCACCGCATGACGAAGATCACGAGCGGATACGCCGGCTCCGGGCAGTCCGCGCGAGCCGGCGACCGCTTTTACGCCGGAAGGGCCCCGGCCCGCGGAGGGGAACGACGACGGCTCTCCGCAGACGTGGCCCGGGGCCGGGCGGAGGGCAGTCAGGACGCGTCGCAGCGGCCGGCGGGAGACCGCCGCCTCCGTCAGAAGCGGCTCGCGCAGTGAAGGAACACGGCCCCCGGACCGTACGGAAGAACGGGGGTGCGGAGCACAGGGGACGTCTCGTCGTCCGGGTGTCCAAAAGCGCCGACTTGTATCGTCGTATGGAGGAGTACTGGCGCGGATTCACTAGCCAAGCCCAACTCCGGCTCGGGTAAGGTCTGACACAGTGATCCGCCGTAGTGTAATCGGCAGCACGGCATCCTTTGGAGATGTTCGGTCTAGGTTCGAGTCCTAGCGGCGGAGCCCACGAAGTACGGGCCCTGGCCAGCAGGTCGGGGCCCGTACCCATGCCCGCCCAACAGCCCCCCGGTATCCTTCGGATGTCCACCACCCGAAGCCGAAGGGCATTTCCGTGAGCTCCGATCGCCCGGCAGCCGTCGTCGTCCTCGCAGCGGGTGAGGGCACCCGCATGAAGTCGAAGACTCCCAAGGTCCTCCACGAGATCTCCGGGCGCTCGCTCGTCGGACATGTCGTCACCGCCTCCCGCGAGCTGGACCCCGAGCACCTCGTCGTGGTCGTCGGCCACGCCGGTGAGCAGGTCACCGCGCATCTCGCCACCGTCGACGAGCGGCTGCGCACCGCCCACCAGCCCGAGCAGAAGGGCACCGGCAACGCCGTGCGCGTCGGCCTCGACGCGCTGGGCGGCTCGGTCGGCGGGACCGTGATCGTGGTCTGCGGCGACACCCCGCTGCTCTCCGGCGGGACGCTCCGCGCGCTCGCCGCCACCCACGCGGCCGACGGCAACGCCGTCACCGTCCTGACCGCCGAGGTCCCCGACTCCACCGGTTACGGCCGCATCGTCCGCGACCCGGCCGACGGCGCGGTCACCGGGATCGTCGAGCACAAGGACGCCACCGACGCCCAGCGCGCGATCCGGGAGATCAACTCCGGGGTCTTCGCCTTCGACGGCCCGCTCCTCGCCGACGCCCTCGGCAAGATCGGCACCGACAACAGCCAGGGCGAGGAGTACCTCACCGACGTCCTGTCGATCCTGCGCGCGGCCGGCCACCGGGTGGGCGCCTCGGTCGCCGGGGACCACCGCGAGATCCTCGGCATCAACAACCGGGTCCAGCTGGCCGAGGCCCGGCGGCTGCTCAACCAGCGGCTGCTGGAGCAGGCCATGACGGCCGGGGTGACGGTCGTGGACCCGGCGTCCACGCTGATCGACGTCACCGTGACGTACGAGCGGGACGCGGTCGTGCACCCGGGCACGCAGCTGCTCGGCGCCACCCACCTGGGCGAGGACGCCGAGGTCGGCCCGAACTCCCGGCTCAAGGACACCCAGGTCGGCGCGGGCGCCCGGGTCGACAACACGGTGGCGGACGGCGCGGAGATCGGCGCGGGCGCCACGGTCGGCCCGTACGCCTATCTGCGGCCCGGCGCCCGGCTCGGCGCGAAGTCCAAGGCCGGCACGTACGTGGAGCTGAAGAACGCCACGATCGGCGAGGGCACCAAGGTCCCGCACCTGAGCTACGTCGGCGACGCCACGATCGGCGACCACACCAACATCGGTGCCGCGAGCGTCTTCGTGAACTACGACGGCGAAGCCAAGCACCACACCGTGATCGGCTCCCACTGCCGTACCGGAGCGGACAATATGTTTGTGGCTCCCGTCACGGTCGGGGACGGCGTTTACACCGCCGCGGGCTCGGTCATCACCAAGGACGTACCGCCCGGTTCGCTGGCTGTCGCACGCGGCCAGCAAAGGAATATCGAGGGTTGGGTGGCTCGCAAGCGGCCGGGAAGCGGCGCCGCGCAGGCGGCTCAGGCCGCGACCTCGGAGCACACGAGCGAAAGCTGACCGGAAACAGGCGCGCCGAGCACGGCGTACCGTGATAGATGCTCACCCCATTTCGGCTGGCTCGTCGCACATCGGGACACATGCGCGGGGCCAGGACCACGTCTGAGGAGACTGTGCTGTGACCGGGATCAAGACGACCGGCGAGAAGAAACTGATGCTCTTCTCCGGCCGCGCCCACCCCGAGCTTGCCGAGGAGGTCGCACACCAGCTGGGTGTCGGTCTCGTGCCGACCCGGGCCTTCGATTTCGCCAACGGTGAGATCTACGTCCGCTTCCAGGAGTCCGCTCGCGGCGCCGACTGCTTCCTGATCCAGAGCCACACCGCTCCGATCAACAAGTGGATCATGGAGCAGCTCATCATGCTGGACGCGCTCAAGCGCGCCTCGGCCCGCTCCATCACGGTGATCGTCCCGTTCTACGGGTACGCCCGCCAGGACAAGAAGCACCGTGGCCGCGAGCCGATCTCGGCCCGCCTGGTCGCCGACCTGATGAAGACGGCGGGTGCCGACCGCATCCTCACCGTGGACCTGCACACGGACCAGATCCAGGGCTTCTTCGACGGCCCGGTGGACCACCTGTTCGCGCTGCCGATCCTGGCCGACTACGTCGGCGCCAAGGTCGACCGCACGAAGCTGACGATCGTCTCCCCGGACGCGGGCCGCGTGCGGGTCGCCGACCGCTGGTGCGACCGGCTGGACGCCCCGCTGGCCATCGTGCACAAGCGCCGCGACAAGGACGTCGCCAACCAGGTGACCGTCCACGAGGTCGTCGGCAACGTGAAGGGCAGGGTCTGTGTCCTGGTCGACGACATGATCGACACCGGCGGCACCATCTGCGCCGCCGCCGACGCCCTGTTCGCGCACGGCGCCGAGGACGTCATAGTGACCGCCACCCATGGTGTGCTCTCGGGTCCGGCCGCGGACCGGCTGAAGAATTCCAAGGTCAGCGAGTTCGTCTTCACCGACACTCTGCCGACCCCGGGCGAGCTGGAGCTCGACAAGATCAAGGTGCTCTCGATCGCGCCGACGATCGCGCGCGCGGTCCGCGAGGTCTTCGAGGACGGCTCGGTGACCAGCCTCTTCGAGGAGCAGTAGGACCAGCGGGAAACCAACGGTTGCGAAGATCGACTTTGGGGCGGCCTCCTTCGCCGGGTAGACTCACTGAGTTGCTCGGCGAGGGAGGCCGTACCCATGGGTACGGCGGTCCGTTATCGACGCGCTCTTCGTAGCAGGCCAGTCGTGGCCGGGTGACCTTCCGATTTCGTCACCCCACGAGGAGTGCAGTCATGGCCGAGGTCAAGCTCGAAGCCCAGATCCGTACCGAGTTCGGCAAGGGCGCCGCCCGTCGCACCCGCCGCGCCAGCCTGGTTCCCGCGGTCGTCTACGGCCACGGTGCCGAGCCGGTCCACGTCACCCTGCCGGCCCACGCCCTGATGATGGCGCTCAAGACCGCCAACGTGCTGATCTCCCTGGACATCGACGGCAAGGACGCCCTGGTCATCCCCAAGGCCGTGCAGCGCAACCCGCTCAAGGGCGACGTCGAGCACGTCGACCTGCTCACCGTGAAGCGCGGCGAGAAGGTCAACGTCGAGATCGCCGTGCACGTCGAGGGCGACCTGGCCCCGGGCGGCAACCTGCTGGAGTACGTCCAGAACACCCTCCTGGTCGAGGCCGAGGCCACCCACATCCCCGAGTCCGTCACGGTCTCCATCGCGGGCCTGGACGCCGGTGCGTCCGTTCTCGCCAAGGACATCCCGCTGCCCAAGGGCTCCGTGCTCGCCGGTGACGAGGACGCCGTGGTGCTCCAGGTCGTCGCCGCGCAGGCCGAGGAGCCGGCCGCCGAGGGCGCCGAAGAGGGCGCCGAGGCCTGAGCCTCGCCTCTCCTGCTTCACTGACGGGGCGGCGGTTTCCCTGTACGGGGATCCGCCGCCCCGTTTCCCTGTGGTGGGCCCCGTCCGCCGCCCCCCTCATCACCCCGCTCACCAGCCCCGTTCACCAGCCCAGTTCGTCGTACGCGAGGAGACCGAGCAGAGATGTCCGACGCCACCGCACCCTGGCTCATCGTGGGCCTCGGCAACCCCGGCCCCGAGTACGCGGCGAACCGGCACAACGTGGGCTTCATGGTGGCCGACCTGCTGGCCGAACGGATCGGCGGGAAGTTCAAGCGGGCGCAGAAGGCCCAGGCGCAGGTCGTGGAGGGCCGGGTGGGCCCGCCCGGACCGCTGAGCCGGCGGGTGGTGCTGGTGAAGCCCCTGTCGTACATGAACCTCTCGGGCGGCCCGGTCACGGCGCTGCGCGATTTCTACAAGGTGCCCGTGGACCACATCGTGGCGGTCCATGACGAGCTGGACATCGACTACGGGACGCTGCGGCTCAAGCTGGGCGGCGGTGACAACGGGCACAACGGGCTGAAGTCGATCACCAAGTCGCTGGGCGCGGACTACCACCGGGTGCGGTTCGGGATCGGCCGCCCGCCGGGCCGGATGCAGGTCGCGGACTTCGTGCTGAAGGACTTCTCGTCCGCCGAGCGCAAGGAGCTCGCCTATCTGGTGGACCGGGCGGCGGACTCGGTGGAGTGTCTGCTGGCCGAGGGCCTGGAGCGGGCGCAGAGCGCGTACAACGCGTAGCGGAGCACGTGCACCGCTGATACGCCTGCCCGTACCCGGCGATTTTCGGCCATGAGTTGACCGCGGCGCCGGTCTGCCCAAGGATCGCTCCCCATGAAGCGGAGTTCCTCCCACCGCGCGTTGGTCTACGCCCGCAGTGCCGCCCTGGGCTGTGTCGTCCTGCTGTTGCTGGTGGCGGGTGCGCTGTCGTCCTGGGACCAGGCGCATCACATCATTCTGGACAAGGGCCGTGAGCGCGGCACGATGACGGTGACCGGGTGCGGAGCCGATGTGTGTACGGGGCCGTTCGTGCCGTCCGGCGAGGGCGCGGCGCGTTCCCGGGTGACCGTCGGCAGTTCCGTCGCGGCGCGGCGCGGCGACCGGTTCCCGGTGGTGGTGAAGCCGGGTACGGACGAGGTGGTGCGGACCGGTACGCCGGGCTTTCTGCATGCCTGGGTGCCGCTGGGCGGTGCGCTGCTGCTGGCGGGGCTGGTGATCGGCGGCGGCCTGCGGCTGTCCCGGATCGGCTGGTGCGCCGGGATCGCGGGTGCGGCCCTGCTCGTGGCGACGTTCTTCGCGCTGTGAGCGGGCCGCACCCGGTCCGGGTGCGGAGGTGGCGCCGGGTCAGCCGGTGTTGCGCAGACCGGCCGCCACGCCGTTGACGGTGAGCAGCAGGGCCCTGGCGAGCAGCGGGTCCGGGTCCTCGCCGCGTGCGGCGGCTTCCCGCTGGCGGGCCAGCAGGGAGACCTGGAGGTAGGAGATCGGGTCCAGGTAGGCGTCGCGGATGGCGAAGGTCTGCTGGAGGACGGGGCTGGTGCCGAGCAGTTCGGTGCCGCCGGTGACCTTGAGGACCTCCCGGACGGTGAGCGCGTGCTCGGCCTCGATGTCGGCGAAGACGTGCTTCAGCTCGTCGGGGACGAGGGTGTCGACGTAGTGGCGGGCGATCCGCAGGTCGGTCTTGGCCAGGGTCATCTCGACGTTGGAGATGAAGTTCTGGAAGAAGTGCCACTGTTCGTGCATTTCGTCCAGGACGGTGTCCAGGCCGGCCTCGCGCAGGGCCTTGAGGCCGGAGCCGACGCCGTACCAGCCGGGGACGATCTGGCGGGACTGGGTCCAGCCGAAGACCCACGGGATGGCGCGGAGCCCGTCGAGCCCGGCGCCCGAGTCGGGGCGGCGGGAGGGGCGGGAGCCGAGGTGGAGGTCGGCGAGCTGGTCGACCGGGGTGGCCGCGAAGAAGTACGCGGGCAGGTCCGGGTCCTCGACGAGCCTGCGGTACGCCGCGTGCGCCGCGTCGGAGACGGTGTCCATCGCCGCGTCCCAGCGGGCGAGGGCCTCGTCGGACTGGCGGGGCGCGGTGTGCAGGGCGGAGGCCTGGAGGGTGGCCGCGACGGTCAGTTCCAGGTTCTCCCGGGCGAGGGCCGGGATGAGGTACTTGTCGGAGATGACCTCGCCCTGTTCGGTGACCTTGATCTCGCCTTCGAGGGTGCCCCAGGGCTGGGCGAGGATCGCGTCGTGCGAGGGGCCGCCGCCGCGGCCGACGGTACCGCCGCGGCCGTGGAAGAGGCGCAGGCGCACGCCGTAGCGGTGGGCGACGTCGCGCAGGCGGCGCTGGGCGCGGTGGATCTCCCACTGGGAGGTGGTGATGCCGCCGAACTTCGAGGAGTCGGAGTAGCCGAGCATGACCTCCTGGACATCGCCGCGCAGCGAGACGAGGCGGCGGTACGAGGGGTCGGCGAGCATCTCGTCGAGGATGACGTCGGCGGCGCGCAGCTCGTCGGTGGTCTCCAGGAGCGGCACGATGCCGATCTTGGCCCAGCCGCCGTGCAGGTCGATCAGTCCGGCCTCGCGGGCGAGGACGGCGGCGGCGAAGACGTCGTCGGCACCTTGGCACATCGAGATGATGTAGGACTCGATGACTTCGGGGCCGAAGCGTTCGAAGGCTTCCTTGACGGTGTGGAAGACGCCGAGGGTCTTCTCGCCCGCGGCGTCCAGCGGGGCCGGGGTCGGGGCGAGGGGGCGGCGGGAGCGGAGCTCCTTGGCGAGGAGCTTCTGCCGGTAGTCGCGCGGCATGTCGGCGTAGCGCCAGGACTCCTCGCCGAGCCGGTCGAAGAGCTGGCCGAGGGCGTGGTGGTGGGCGTCGGCGTGCTCGCGTACGTCCATGGTGGCGAGCTGGAGGCCGAAGGCGGCAAGGGTGCGGATGGTGCGGTCCATCCGGCCGTCGGCGAAGAGTCCGCCGCGGTGCGCGCGCAGGGACGCCTGGATGAGTTCGAGGTCGGCGATGAGCTCGGCGGTGCCGAGGTAGTCGCAGCCGGGGCGGTGCGGGGTGCCCGTGGCGAGGCGTTCGCGGGTGTTGACGAGCTTCTGCCGGATGCAGGTGGCCTTGAGCCGGTAGGGCTCCTCGGCGTTCAGCCGCTTGTAGCGGGGGCTGATCTCGGGAAGGCGCTCCAGGTCGGCTTCGAGGGAGCCGAGGAGTTCGTCGGTGGCGCCGGTGTAGCGGATGGAGTTGGAGAGCAGTCCGCGCAGGTGGTCGACGAGTTCGAGGGCGTCGGTGATGCCGTGCTCGTGCTGGAGGATCAGGACGTCCCAGGTGACGGCGGGCGTCACGTTGGGGTTGCCGTCGCGGTCGCCGCCGATCCAGGTGCCGAAGGTGAGCGGGCGCGTCCCGGCGGGCAGTTCGACGCCCACCCGGTCGAGCTCTGCGGCCAGGTCCTCCAGAACGTCGCCGACGGCGTCGGCGTGGAGTTCGTCGAGGTAGTAGATGGCGTTGCGGGCCTCGTCGGCCGGCTCGGGGCGGACCACGCGCAGCTCGTCGGTCTGCCAGATGAGGTCGATGTTCTCGGCGAGGCGGAGATCCAGCCGGCGGCGGTCGGCCTCGACGACGGGGGTCTCCAGGAGCGCGGCGATGCGGCGGAGCTTGTTGAGCACGGAGCGCCGGGCGGCCTCGGTGGGGTGCGCGGTGAAGACGGGGCGCACGTTGAGGTTCTTGACCGTCTCGCGCAGGTGGTCGGGATCGGCGTCCTTGAGGCGGTCGGCGGTGCGGGCCAGCAGCCCGCCCTCGGCGGCCCGGCGGTCGCGCATCTCGCGGGCGCGGTGCACCTGCTCGGTGACGTTGGCGAGGTGGAAGTAGGTGGAGAAGGCACGGACGAGCCGGGCGGCGGTCTCCAGGTCCGTCTCGCCGAGGAGCTGCGCGGCTGCTTCGCCGTCGGTACGGGTCAGGGCGCGGACCCGTTCGACGAGATCGAGGAGCTCCTGGCTCTCCTGGCGTACGAGGGTCTCGCCGAGGAGGTCGCCGAGGCGGCGGATGTCGGCGCGCAGCTCGGTGCTGGCAGCAGGTGTCTGGTCGGCACTGCTCACGGTGTGCGGCTCCTTGCAGTGGTTGAGCACGGGGGTACTCCGGGGCCGCGGCGGGCTGCGGACCCGGGGGTTCCGGGGCCGAGGCGGGCTGCGGTGCTGCCGCCACCCCGGGAAAGCAGAGTGCGGACCGCGCTGTCCGACTCCCCTCAGGATAGGTGTCCACTCCGTGGACACCCGCTCGCGGCCCGATCGGGTTTCCCCGCTGGCGCGGCCCGGCCGTTCTCGCGTACGGCGGGCCTCCGCGCTGCCATACTTACGTCGCCGTAGGTTACGCAACCGTAGCCAGAGCTGTCCGCCGTCTTTCTCTTCCCCAGGGGACTCCCCATGAACACCAGCCCCGCCGCGCTTGATGATCCCCGGCCCACCGCGGCCGACGGCCGGCCCCTTCCCACCGCGACGCTCGGCGGGGACAGCAAGCGGTCGATCGAGCAGGTCGCCCTGCTGCTGTTCATCGTGGTCCCGTTCGCGGCGCTGCTCGCGGCGGTGCCGCTGGCCTGGGGCCGGGGGGTGAGCTGGCTGGACCTGGGGCTGCTGGTGGCGATGTACTTCCTCGGCTGCCACGGCATCACGATCGGCTTCCACCGGTACTTCACGCACGGCTCGTTCAAGGCGAAGCGCCCGCTGCGCATCGCGCTGGCCGTCGCGGGTTCGATGGCGGTGGAGGGCCCGCTGGTGCGCTGGGTGGCGGACCACCGCAAGCACCACCGGTTCTCCGACGCGGAGGGCGACCCGCACTCGCCATGGCGGTTCGGCGAGACGCTGCCCGCCCTGATGAAGGGGCTGTGGTGGGCCCACATCGGATGGATGTTCGACGAGGAGCAGACGCCGCAGCAGAAGTACGCCCCCGACCTCATCAAGGACCCGGCGATCCGCGCGGTCTCGCGCCACTTCGCGACGTTCACCGCGCTCTCGCTGCTGCTTCCGCCGCTGGTGGGCGGGCTGGTCACGATGTCGTGGTGGGGCGCGGCGACGGCGTTCTTCTGGGGCTCGCTGGTCCGGGTGGCCCTGCTGCACCACGTGACCTGGTCGATCAACTCGATCTGCCACGCGGTCGGCAAGCGGCCGTTCAAGTCGCGCGACCGGTCCGGGAACGTGTGGTGGCTGGCGGTGCTGTCCTGCGGTGAGTCCTGGCACAACCTGCACCACGCCGATCCGACCAGTGCCCGGCACGGGGTGATGCGCGGTCAGATCGATTCGAGTGCCCGGCTGATCCGGTGGTTCGAGAAGCTCGGCTGGGCGCACGACGTGCGCTGGCCGGACTCCGCGCGGATCGACGCCCGGCGGGTCGGCTCCGGCCTGACCGACGCCCGGCGCGACCGCGGGCGTACCGAGACGGCATGATTGACGACGTGGCGACCGACTCCAGTACCAGCAGCGAGAACACCCGTCCTTCCTCCTCCGCCCGGCGTACCCGCCGGGTGCGGATGACCGGGAAGGAGCGCCGCGAGCAACTGCTGGACATCGGACGCACGCTCTTCGCCGACAAGGGCTTCGAGGGGACGTCGGTCGAGGAGATCGCGGCCCGCGCCGGTGTCTCCAAGCCGGTGGTCTACGAGCACTTCGGCGGCAAGGAGGGGCTGTACGCGGTGGTCGTCGACCGCGAGATGCGCCAGCTCCTCGACATGGTGACCGGCGCGCTGACCGCGGGGCACCCCCGCGAGCTGCTGGAGCAGGCCGCGTTCGCGCTGCTCGACTACATCGAGACGTACACCGACGGCTTCCGCATCCTGGTCCGTGACTCCCCGGTGGCCCAGTCCACCGGTACGTTCGCCTCCTTGATCAGCGATATCGCCACCCAGGTGGAGGACATCCTGGGCCTGGAGTTCAAGGCCCGCGGCTTCGATCCGAAGCTGGCCCCGCTGTACGCCCAGGCGCTGGTCGGCATGGTGGCGCTGACCGGCCAGTGGTGGGTGAACGCCCGCAAGCCGAAGAAGTCGGAGGTGGCCGCCCACCTGGTGAACCTGGCCTGGCACGGCCTGGAGAACCTGGAGTCGAAGCCCCGCCTGGTGGGCCACCGCAAGAACTGACCGGGAGCCGGTCACCCGGGGTGATGACGGCGGGGGCGGGCCCCGGCCGCTCACCGGCGTCAGCCGTTCAGGGGTTCCAGGAACTCCAGGCGGTTGCCCACCGGGTCCTCGCTGTAGAAGCGGCGGTGGCCGGGGAGGCCGCCGTCCCAGTGGACCTCGGCGCCGTGGGCCGTCAGACGGGCGGCGAAGGTCTCGATGGCCGTGACGCGCAGGCCGGGGTGGGCCTTGCGGGCCGGGCGGAAGTCCCGCTCGATGCCGAGGTGCAGCTGGACGGGCCCGGCCTGGAACCAGCAGCCGCCGCGGGCCGCGAGCACCGGCGGTTTGGGGATCTCCGTCATGCCGAGCACGCCCGTGTAGTAGGCGCGCAGGGCGTCCTCGGAGCCCGCCGGGGCGGCGAGCTGCACGTGGTCGAGGGCGGCGATCATCTTTCCTCCTTGTGGGCCACGGCGAAGATGCGGCGGAACGGGAAGACCGTGCCGTGCGGACCGGCCGGGTAGGCGGTGCGCAGCAGGTCGCGGTAGGCGGCGAGGAAGGTCTCGCAGTCCTCGGGGTCGTCGGCGAGGGCGGTCAGGACGGGGCGCAGGCCGGTGCCCTTGACCCAGTCGAGCACCGGGTCCTCGCCGGGCAGCAGGTGCAGGTACGTGGTCTCCCAGACGTCCGCCGTGATGCCGGGGGCGGTCAGCGCGTCGAGGTAGGCGGCGGGGGTGAGCACGGCGTCGGCATGGCGCAGTCGGCCGGACAGGCGGCCCCGCCAGCGCGGAGAGTCGGCGAGTTCCCGCATCAGGACATGGCTGGGCTGGTCGAAGTTGCCCGGGACCTGGAAGGCGAAGGTGCCGCCGGGGGTGATCGCGTCCAGCCAGGCGGGAAAGCGGGCGGCGTGGCCGGGAACCCATTGGAACAGGGCGTTGGAGACGATCAGCGCGTGCGGTTCGGCGGGGGTCCAGTCGGCGGCGTCCGCCTCGGCGAAGGCCAGGCGGGGGCCGGTGCGGGCGCGGGCCCGTTCGAGCATCCGCGGGGAAGTGTCGTAGCCGGTGATCCGGGCGTCGGGCCAGCGGTCGGCGAGCAGGGCGGTCACGTTGCCCGCACCGCAGCCGAGGTCGGCGACACGGGGTGCGGGGGCGGCCGGGAGGTCGGGGATACGGGCGAGGAGGTCGAGGAAGGGGCGGGTGCGGTGGCCTGCGTGGCGCAGGTACTGCTGCGGATCCCAGGAGGGCGCGGACGGCGCACCGGGACCGGGGGCGGGCGTGGGCTCGGGACCGGGGGCGGGCGTGGACTCGGGACCGGGGACGGCCGTGGGCCCGGGGTCGGGCTCGGGTGGGGTCATGGGTTCAGGATCACGGGATGATTATCTTGATGTCAAGACACTTGAATTCAAGAGACTTCATGTCGACAGACCCTCTACACTGATCCACATGGAGGACGAGGTCGACCGACTGGTCGCTGCATGGCGCCGCGAGCGCCCCGACCTCGACGTGGAACCACTCGAGGTGCTCAGCCGCGTCTCCCGCCTGGCCCGGCACCTGGACCGGGCCCGGCGGATCGCCTTCTCCGAGCACCATCTGGAGCCCTGGGAGTTCGACGTACTGACGTCGCTGCGCCGGGCCGGTGCCCCGTACCAGCTCTCCCCCGGCCAGCTGCTCACCCAGACGCTGGTCACCTCCGGCACGATGACCAACCGGATCGACCGGCTCACCAAGAAGAACCTCGTCGAGCGGCTGCCCGACCCCAGCGACCGCCGCGGCGTCCTCGTCCGGCTCACCGCCGAGGGGCGCGACAAGGCCGACCAGTCACTGGCCGGGCTGCTGGCCCAGGAGCGCGCCATCCTGAGCGAGCTCTCCCCCCAGCAGCGCAGCGAACTGGCGGGCCTGCTACGCCAGTTGACCGCCCCGTTCGACAACATCCCCGGCTAGTCCGGCGGGCGCGGGGCCTGCCGGGCCGACGCCCGCGCGCCGGGCCAGGGCGACCGCGGCCAGGGTGGAGTGCACGCCGAGCTTGCCCAGCACGTTCTGCATGTGGGTGCGGACCGTGTGCGGGGAGAGGAAGAGGCGTTCGGCCACCGCCTTGCGGCCCAGGCCCGCCACCATGCAGCGCAGCACCTCCCGCTCGCGCGGGGTCAGCGACTCGACCAGCTGCTCGCTCTCGGTGCGGTGCTTGCGCGCCGCCGTCAGCTCCCGCAGTACGCCGGTGAGCAGCGCCGGGGGCAGATGCGTCTCGTCGCGCAGTACGCCGCGGACGACCGCGAGCAGCCGTTGCAGCGAGCAGTCCTTGGCGACCCAGCCGGAGGCCCCCGCCTGGAGGGCGAGCGCGGCCCGCCGCGGGTCGTCCCGCTCGGCGAGCACCACCGTACGCACCGTGGGCCGTCCGGCGCGGACCCCGGACACCAGCGAGATGCCGTCCACCAGGGCGTTCTCCCCGTCGGACGGGACGGCGACGGGGACCGGGACCGGCCGGCCGTCCGCCGTGCCCAGGTCGGCGTCGACCAGCATCACGTCGTAACCGCGCCCCTCGGCGGCGGCCCGCTCCAGGCACCGTAACGCCGCCGGGCCGCTGCCCGCCGCCGACACCTCGACGTCCGGTTCGGCCGCCAGTGCCGCCGCGAGCGATTCGGCGAAGATCCGGTGATCGTCCACTACGAGAACCCGGATACGAACCACAGGCACCCCCATGCCGCGTCTGTCCCTGGGGCCACCCCCGGGCCCGACGAAGAGGGGCCGTCCAGTGCGGGTACGGCGCCCGGGAACGGGACCGCAGTCCCACGGCCGCCGCCGTGTGCCGACTGCACCCCTCCCCGGGCGCCGTACCCGACTGTCTCGTACCCCTGAATCAGCACCGGCCCCCACCGATGCTGTGCATCAGAGTACGGGCGACGGGCTCCAGCGGAAGTGAATTCACAGAACTGCCCCATGCCGCTTGGGTGTTCGGGGGTTACCTATGGGACGGAAGGGTTCAGACGAGGCGGCGGGCACCTGCCGAGGGGACGGCCGGGAAGACCCGCGGCGCCGTGTGGCCCGCCTCGGCGAACGCCTTCCGCACGGCGTCGGCGACCTGTTGCGCCCGCTCCTCCTCCACCAGGACGATCGCCGAGCCGCCGAAGCCGCCGCCGGTCATCCGCGCGCCGAGCGCCCCTGCCGCACCGGCCGCCGCCACCACCAGGTCGAGCTCCGGGCAGGAGACCCGCAGATCGTCGCGGAGCGAGGTGTGCCCGGCGTCGAGGACCGGGCCGGTGGCCCGCGCGTCGCCCGCGTCGAGCAGCGCGATGACCCGTTCCACCCGCTCGTTGTCGCTGACCACATGGCGTACGTAGCGGATCACGGACTCGTCCGCACCGGCCGCGGCCAGGGTGTCCAGTGCCTCGCCGAGCCCGGCGTACGGCACCTCGCGCAGGGTGGCCACGCCGAGCGCCGCGGCGCCCGCCTCGCAGCCGGCCCGCCGCTCGGCGTAGGCACCGTCACCGAGCGCGTGCTTGACCTGGGTGTCGACCACCAGCAGCCGCAGCCCCTGGGCGGACAGGTCGAAGGGGACCTGGCGCTGGGTGAGGTCGCGGGTGTCGAGGTACAGGGCATGGCCCTCGGTGCAGCAGGCGGAGGCCATCTGGTCCATGATCCCGCACGGCACGCCCACGAAGGCGTTCTCCGCGCGGCGGCCGATCACCGCCAGCTCGGGCAGGGAGAGCCCGAGGCCGAAGAGGTCGTTCAGGGCAAGGGCGGTGACGACCTCCAGCGCGGCGGAGGACGACAGGCCCGCGCCGGTGGGGACGGTGGAGCTCAGCTGGATGTCCGCCCCGGTGACCGGGTACCCGGCCTCGCGCAGCGCCCAGACGACCCCGGCGGGGTACGCGGCCCAGCCGTGGCCCTGGTGGGGGGCGAGCTCGTCGAGCCGGAGCTGGACGACTCCGCCGGGCACGTCGGTGGAGTGGAGCCGCAGTTCGCCGTCGGTGCGGCGGGAGACGGCGGCGAGGGCGGTGTGCGGCAGGGCGAGCGGCATCACGAAGCCGTCGTTGAAGTCGGTGTACTCGCCGATCAGGTTGACCCGGCCGGGGGCCGCCCAGACCCCTTCCGGCGCGTACCCGTACAGGGCGGTGAAGGACGCGGCCGACTCGGCGGGCGAGACGGTCGGCTCACTGGTCTCGGTCATGGGGCGGTGGGCTCCTCACGGCGGGCGAAGTTCCAGGCGTCGGTGACGATCCCGGCCAGGCTGGCGCGGGACGGGGACCAGCCGAGCCGCTCGCGGGCGGTGGCGGCGGAGGCGACCAGCACGGCGGGGTCGCCGGTGCGGCGGGGGGCGACGGTCTCCGGGACGGGGTGGCCGGTGACCTCGCGGACGGTCTCGATGACCTGGCGCACCGAGAAGCCGTTGCCGTTGCCGAGGTTGCAGATCAGGTGCTCGCCCGGGGCCGCCGCGTCCAGCGCGCGCAGGTGGGCCTCGGCGAGGTCGGCGACGTGGATGTAGTCGCGTACGCAGGTGCCGTCGGGGGTCGGGTAGTCGTCGCCGTACACCGCGATCGAGGCGCGGCGGCCGAGGGCCACCTGGAGGACCAGCGGGATCAGGTGCGACTCGGGGTCGTGCCGCTCCCCGCATGTGCCGTACGCCCCGGCCACGTTGAAGTACCGCAGTGAGACCGCGGCCAGTCCGTGCGCCGCCGCCTCTCCGGTGATCATGTGGTCGACGGCGAGCTTGGTGGCGCCGTACGGGTTGGTGGGCGCGGTCGGGTCGGTCTCGGTGATGGGGGTGGTGGCCGGTTCGCCGTAGGTGGCGGCGGTGGAGGAGAAGACCAGGGTGCGCACCCCGGCGTCACGCATCGCGCCGAGCAGCGCGAGGGAGCCGCCCACGTTGTTCACCCAGTACTTCTCGGGGTCGGTGACGGACTCGCCGACCTGCGAGAACGCGGCGAAGTGCAGCACTCCGTCGAAGGAGGCGTCCAGCCACTTCGCGGCGTCCTGGACGCGGCCCTCGATGAACTCGGCCCCGGCCGGGACGCCCTCGCGGAAGCCGGTCGAGAGGTCGTCGAGCACGGTGACCGCGTGCCCGGCCTCCAGCAGGTGCTGGGCGACCACGCTGCCGACGTATCCCGCGCCGCCGGTGACCAGGTACTTCTTCTGGGGCTTGCTCACTCGCTCGCTACCTCTCGCAGTCGCTGGGCCGCGGCCTCCGGCGGCACATCGTTGATGAACACGTTCATGCCGGATTCGGAACCCGCGAGGAACTTCAGCTTGCCGGAGGTGCGTCGGATGGTGAAAAGCTCCAGATGGAGCCCGAACTCCTCCCGGCCCTCGACCCCGAACGGGGCCTGGTGCCAGGCGGCGATGTACGGGGTCGGCGGCTCGCCGGGGCCGAAGATCCGGTCGAATCGCCGCAAGAGTTCCAGATAGATCTGTGGGAACTCTGTGCGCGCGGCCTCGTCCAGCTCCCGCAGGTCCGGGACGCGGCGGCGCGGGTGGAGGTGGACCTCGTACGGCCAGTGTGCCGCGTACGGCACGAAGGCGACCCAGTGCTCGCCGTCGATGACGATCCGGGAGCCGTCCGCCTCCTCGCGGGCCACCACGTCGTCGAAGAGGTTGCCGCCGGTCGCGGCGCGATGGGCCGCCATGGAGCGGAACATCAGCTCGGTGCGCGGGGTGACGAAGGGGTAGCCGTAGATCTGGCCGTGCGGGTGGCCGAGCGTGACGCCGATCTCGGCGCCCCGGTTCTCGAAGCAGAACACCTGGGTGACCTGCGGGAGTTCGGCGAGCGCGGCGGTGCGGTCGGTCCACGCGTCGAGGACCAGGGCGGCCTGCTCCTCGGTGAGGTCGGCGAAGGACGCCTGATGGTCGGAGGTGAAGCAGACGACCTCGCAGCGGCCGGAGTCACCGGCCAGCGAGGGGAAGCGGTTCTCGAAGACGGCGACGTCGTACGCGTCCTCGGGGATCTCGCTGAGCCTGCCGTCCCGGGAGGGGCAGAGCGGGCATTCGTCGGCCGGCGGGTGGTACGTACGGCCCTGCCGGTGCGAGGCGATGGCCACGCTGTCGCCGAGGAAGGGATCGCGGCGGATCTCGGAGGAGGTCGACACGGCGTCGAGCGGGCGCCGGTCGACGGCCGTGCGCACCGTGTCGTCACGGCGGTCGTAGTAGATCAGCTCCCGGCCGTCAGCGAGCGTCGTAACCGTCTTCTTCACCAGTCTCCTCCAAACAGAACCAAACACAATGAATCACAAGTCAACAAAGGCGTCAATGAGTGAGGTCCGCCGGGCGCTCGCTGGGGCGGGTCCGGCCCGAGGGCACACGGCGCCGCGCGTCGACGGCCCCCGCACGCTGCCCCCACCCTGCCCTCCCCTACCTGGCCCGGCCGCCCGCGCCTCAGGTATCCAGGGGAGGTCGTTCACCTGCGGAGGGGAAGGTCGCATGCACACCGGAGACCAGGCCAGGCCAGCGAAGGCACGGAAGGGCAGGTCGGCGGCGCACCACCCCCAGGACGCGGACCGGCCGACGCTCCCGGGCCTCCTCCCGTTCCAGAGCAGCCTCGGCAACGCGGCGGTCGTCCAGATGCTCCGCCACGCCGGACACCCGGGGGTCCTGGACGAGCACGGTGCCGAGCACGGCTCCCCGTGGACCGGACGGGCCGGGCAGGACGGGCAAACCGAGCGCCCCGTGCAGCGCTCCACCGTCCATGACGTCCTGCGCTCCCCGGGCCGCCCCCTCGACGAGGCCAGCCGTGAGGAGATGGAACGCCGGCTGGGCGCGGACTTCTCCGACGTGCGCCTGCACACCGGCAGCGCCGCGAGGGCCTCCGCCGCCGAGGTGGGCGCCCGCGCCTACACCTCCGGTCATCATGTCGTCCTCGGTGAGGGCGGCGGCGACAGGCACACACTCGCCCATGAGCTGACCCATGTCATCCAGCAGCGCTCCGGCCCGGTGGCGGGCACCGACAACGGCGCCGGTCTGCGCGTCTCGGACCCGTCCGACCGCTTCGAGCGGGAAGCGGAGGCCACCGCGCGCCGGGTGCTGAGCACGCGGGCCCCGCAGCCCGCGGAACCCCGGCAGGCGACCGCGTCCCCCTCCGGCCCCGCCGCGGTGCAGCGCATGCCCGCCGGGCCGAAGAAGCCCCCCGAGGTCGGCTCCCAGGAGGAGGCCAAGCCGCTGCTGTCCAACGTCTGGGACGCGCTCATGGCCGACGAGAACTACGGCGTGGACCGGGTCACGGTCGCCGCCGCCCGGCTGAAGCTCACCATCCCCGGCGAGCAGAAGCCGAAGCGCAGGAACTTCGCCCCGCAGCGCAGCGGCGCGGACTCCTGGAAGGAGCCCTGGAGCGACCAGAAGACGAGGAACACCAACCCGGCCTACGTGGCGGCCGGTGCGGGCGAGGTGGCGAAGAGGTTCCAGAAGAACGACGCCGAGATCAAGATCCTGGGAGAGGTGTACGCGTACCTGGAAGCCGAGCGGAAGGACGTACCGGCAGACCAGATCAGCGGCGTACTGGCCATCGCCTCCAACGTGCCCACGTGCGACGGCTGCCGGAGCCGGATCGCCGAGCTGCGCAGGGCGTACCCGCTCATCCGCACCATCGTCTCGTTCGAGGGTGCGGGCGGCAAGAGCGCGCACGCGCGCGGGGACGCCGGGGAGACGATCAGCTACGGCTACGGTCCCGAATCCCTGGAGGACATCACGGTCGACGTGAAGAAGGACCCGAAGGACACGTCCAACAAGCCCGCCACCGAGCCCAAGACGGTCAGCTGGCGTCACGACGAGAGCCCGGCCTCTCGCGAGCAGCGTTTCGGCGAAGGCACGTCGGCCGTCGATTTCCTGAAGGAGAAACTCATCGGCCGCGCCGGGAAGGAGGTCATGGACGCGGCCGCCGCCAGCCTTGAGCGGGGCGAGGACGGGGAGACGTTCTCGCAGAACGTGAAGAACGCGTGCCCCACGCTGCAGAACCTCCATCGGAACAAGAAGTTCAGGTTCGATGAGCCGCCGCTGCCGCGGGAGGTCTTCAAGGTCTGGTACGACAAGGGCCGCCCGGCACTGTCCTGATCAGGCGCACGCGGCATCGGCCGACGGCACGCGCGGGGCCGGACGGGCCGACGGCCCCGTCCTCAGGAGCGGTTCCCCGTCCGCGCGGCGCGGTCCAGCAGGCCGGTACGGGCGGCGAGGGCGGCGGCCTCCAGCCGGGAGCCGACGCCCAGCTTCATCAGCACCCGTTGCACATGCGTACGCGCGGTGCTCGGGGCGATCAGCATCCCGGCCGCGATCACCCGGGTGTCCTCGCCCTCGGCGACCCGCACCAGGACCTCGACCTCGCGGGGGGTGAGCAGCCGGAGCAGCCTGCGGCCCTCGTCGTCCGGCGCCGCGGCCGGGTTGAGCAGCTCGGTGAAGGCGCTCCGCAGCAGTTGGGGCGCCACCGCGGCTTCCCCGCTCCGCGCCTTGACCATCGCCCGCTCGACGCCCTCCATGCGCTCGTCGTGGCGGACGTACCCGGCCGCACCGGCCGCGAAGGCAGCCGCGATGCCGCGCGGGCTGGGCACCGGTCCGAGCACCACGACGGCCACCTGCGGGCGTTCCCGCCTGATCCGTACGATCGGCTCGAAGGTGCCGGGCGCGGCGGGGGCCGCGGTGCCGAACAGGCAGACCTCCGGGGCCCTGCTGACGACGAGTTCGGCCGCACCGGCCGTCGGCGCGGTCGCCGCGAGGACGCGGTGGCCCCGTAACTTCATCGCCGAGGCGAGCGCCTCGGCGAGCAGCCTGTGATCGTCGACGACCATCAGCCGCACGCCCATCGCACCCACCCCCCGTCGCACCGGTACATCCGGCCCGCTGCCCTTCCTGAGTCCGGCAAGTTACACGCTTGTTCGACATCACGGGCGTCTTACGGCCAAAAGGCGCCGGATCGCCGACCGCCGGTCGAGCGGCGCCCGACGACGGCTCCAGAGATCCTGGACCGCGCCTTGATAAGGAGCGGGAAGCCGCCGTTCACCGGCTCGGCCCGCCGGTCCGGCCAGGACGCACCGGCCCGGTCCGGCTCGTCCGGATACGAGGGGGGTGGTGCCCGTCCCGCGAGCACCACCCTCCTGCCGCGCCTCTGCCGTCGGCCGTCAGCCGCGGGTGAAGCCGATGACCAGCCGGCGGTCGTTGTCCAGCGAACCGCTCGGCTTGCTGACCATGGTGCTGGACAGGAAGAGGTGCCCGTCGCTGTAGAGGAACTCGGAGTAGTCCGGCGTGAAACTGGTCTCCGCGTCCCGGACCGACTCGTCGTTCGGGTTCTCCATCAGCACCGTCTGCTTGAAGGTGGCGCCGTCGATGGAGACGACCTGGCCGCCCTTGTCGTACGGCGGCTCCCGGTACGCGATGATGTTGCCGCCGTCCATCCGGAGCGGGAACATCGTGTAGCGGTTGCCCGCGTCGGCCCGGTCACCGGTCTGCTTGCCGGTGGTGAGGTCGAAGGAGACGATCTCGTTGGTGTTGCCGTAGTCGCCGGTGCCTTCGTGTTCCTCGGTCGGCAGGTAGACGCGGTTGTTGCCGACGGCCAGCTGGCTGCAGCTCTCGACCTTGGCGGAGGAGCAGCGCGCCGCGTACTTCTCGGCGTCCGCGGCGATCCGGGTGACCAGCTTGCCGGTCTCGGTGTCGATGGAGAAGAAGTCCGAGATGCCGCTGCCGTCACCGGCGGTGTCGCCGACGTCGGCCGCGACCACCAGCGGCTTGGTGGAGACGATGCTCGCGCTGTCGACGCCGGGCGGCATCTTGTACGAGGAGAGCGGGGCCCCGGAGGTGGGGTTCAGCGCCTGGATGACGAGCTGCGGGTCGTCGTACGTACCGCACTTGCGGACCACCGCGAGCGCTTCGCCGCCGCCGTAGCCCAGGTCGTAGCAGCCGTCGGAGGACGCCTTGGGCTTCCAGCGCTCGGCGCCGGTCTTCAGGTCGAAGGCGGCTCCGCCCTCCAGGCCGCCCGCGGCCACGGTCTCGCCGCTGACGGTGACCTCGGAGAACCTGACGGGTGCGTCACCGCTGGTGGCGGCGGTGATCGACTTGCTCCAGAGCAGCTTGCCGGTCTTCAGGTCGAGCACGCCGACCTGGTTGCACGGCGGGTACTTGAGGGCCTTGCTGGGCTTGCTCTGCTCGAAGACGACCGCGGTCCGGAAGTCGGCCGACATGTGCCGCGAGGCGGCGCAGACCTGGCCCGCGAGCGGGATGGACCACAGCTTGGTGCCCTTGACCGGGTCGTGGGCGACGACCTCGTTCAGCCCGGTCTTCACGTACGCCTTGTCGGTCAGCCAGGAGCCGTCGACCTTGGTGATGTCGGTGACCTTGGGCAGCGGTATCTGGAAGGCGACCTTGGACTTGGGGTCGGAGGGGGCCTTCTCCTTGCCCGCGCCGTCGGTGGCGCCGCCGCCCTTGTCCGCGCCGTCCGTACCGCCGGAGGTGCCGCCGGACTGGGTGGCCTCGTTCTTCTTGTCGTCGTCGCCGCTGCCGGCGTACCAGATTCCGCCGCCCACGATGAGGACGACCGCCACCGCGGCGGCCACGATGATCTGCATCTGGGTGGTGAACTTCTTGCCGCCGTCGCCGTTCTGCGGCGGCATCGGCTGCTGCTGCATCGGCGCGGTCGGGTAGCCGTAGCCCTGCTGCGGCGGCTGTCCGGGCGGCATGCCCTGCGGGAAGCCGTATCCCTGCTGCGGCGGCTGTCCGGGCGGCATGCCCTGCGGGAAGCCGTATCCCTGCTGCGGCTGGCCGGGCACGGGGGCCGACGGGTAGCCGTAACCGGGCTGCGGGGGCTGGTTCTGCGGGTAGCCGTAGCCCGGCTGGGTCTGCGGGTAGCCGTAGCCGGCGCCCGGCTGCGGCGGCGTCGGCGCACCGGCCGAGGCGGGCGGAACCGCACCAGGCGGCACGGCGTCGGCGGGCGGCGGCGTCGGGGCACCGAACCCACCGGGCGGGGGGTCCTGCGGGGCGCCGAATCCGCCCTGGGGCGGGTCGTTGGGCGGCTGCGTCATGGCGTACGTACCTCTGGGGAGGGAACGGGAGGGAAAGGGAGTGGTGGGACAGGACCGGCGGCGGCCGGGGTGATCCGGTCGCCGCCGACCGTGAGCCGTCGGGCCGTGACGGCCGGTACCCGCCGGGGACCTGCTGTCGGAAGGCTGCCTGAGCCGTCAGTTGCCGAAGGCCATCATGGTCTTCGTCTCCAGCTCTTCCTTGTCGTTTCGGGCGCTGACCCGCCCGCTCGCGATGAAGGAGCGACCGCCCGTGTAGAGGATCTGCGGCCGGTAGAAGTCCTTCTCGATCCCGGACGTCGACGCGGGGTGCGTCAGCACCGTCCGGACGCTGCCGCCGCCCGGCGCGAGGGTGCCGATGCCGCCGCCCTTCTCGTAGCCGGGCTCCAGGTAGAGCAGCACGTTGGCACCTTCCATGCGCAGCGGCTTCACCGTGGTCTTGGCCGGGGCCGTGGCCTTCCACTTGGGCTTGCCGGTGTTCAGGTTGAACGCCACGACCTTGTTGGTGCGTTCGAGGCCCGCGCCCGCGTCGGTCGCGATGTAGAAGGTGTTGGCGTCGGCGGCGACCCCGGTGCAGCCGTCGAGGCTCTTGCCGAAGACGGCGAAGGTGCTGCCGCAGTCCGGGGCGAACGAGTCACCCTTGTCGCTGGTGAGGCCGGAGCGGAGCGTGCCGTCGTGCTTCAGCGCGAGAATGCTCCACTCCTTGTCCTTCTTCAGCGAGACGACCAGCGGGTCCACCGAGTAGACCTTGTCGACCTGCCAGCCCTGCTTGGGCTTGTACGTCCACCGGGGCTTGCCGGTGGCCGGGTCGATCTCCTGGAGCTGCTGCTGCTGGGTGTCGGTGTCACCGGTACGGCAGCTGGCGGCGGCGATCAGCTTGGACCCGCCCGCGAACGCGTAGGGCTGGCAGGTGCCCGCGGGCTTGCCGAACAGCTCCTTGCCGTCGCTGACCCGGTACGCGTTGGAGTTCCCGGTACGGGCGACCGTCACCGTGTCCCCGCTGATGGCCAGGGAGATGTCGGAGAGGAAGTCCCAGGTGCCGTTCTTCTTGACGCTCTTCTTCCAGCCCGCCCTGCCGGTGTTCAGGTCGATCATCTGGAGGTCCGCGCAGTCGGCCCGGCTGGTGGTGCCGTTCTTGACCCCGATGACGATCTTGCCGTTGGTGGTGGTCTGCGAGGGCGCCGCGCACAGATCGGCGGGCAGCTTGACGGTCCACTTCTTCTTGCCGTCGGCGACGGAGTAGCCGGAGACCTCGCGGTACATGCCCTTGACGATCGTGTCACCGACCACCCAGGGGCCGTGCACGTCGGAGCCGCTGCGTGGCAGGTCGATGTCGTTCTTCTGCAGCCACAGGACCTTGGCCTCCCCGGACTTGCGCCCGGCGTTGAGGTCCTCGTCGCCGCCGTTGCCGTCGCCGTTGCCGTCGCCCTTGTCGACGGAGGGGGACGTGCTCGGCCCGGCGTCCCCGCTCTCCTTCGCGACGGGCTTGTCGTTGCCGGAGTCGCCGCTCGTGGCGACGTAGATGCCGCCGCCGATGACCGCGAGCGCGGCGACCGCGGCACCGATGACGAGCGCGGGCTTGCGCTTGCCGGGGCCGCCGCCCGGACCGGCGGGGACCGGCGCGCCGGGGTACTGCTGCTGCGGGTAGCCGTAGCCCGGCTGCTGCTGGGTGTACGGCCCCGGCTGCTGCCCGTACGGGCCGGGCTGCTGGGCGTACGGGCCGGGCTGCTGCTGGGTGTACGGACCGGGCTGCTGGGGGTACGGCCCCGGCTGCTGCTGGCCATAGGGGCCGGGCTGCTGCTGGCCGTAGGGGCCGGGCTGCTGCGGCGCCTGGGGCGGCTGCTGGGGCGGGTAGCCGTAGCCCTGCTGGGCGGACGGCGGGCCCTGGGGCGGGTAGCCGTAGCCCTGCTGGGCGGACGGCGGGCCCTGGGGCGGCTGAGGACTTCCCGGCGGCGGGTCCTGCGGCGCGCCGAAGCCTCCCTGCGGCGGTTGCTGGCTGGGCGGCTGGGTCATCAGCACGTCCCCCTTCGTGCGGTCCGGATGCCCGTTCCGTTCTCCCCCGCGATTCCGCGGAGCATCACAGGGGCGAAACCCTCTGAATTTCCTGGAAAGGAGCGAATCGGGCATGGATCCCGCGGCGATACGTCAGTCGAGCGGGGCTTCTTTGTACCACCCGCACGTGGCCGGACATCGGGTCGGTCCATCCCCTGTTCCCAAGGGAGAACCGCCCCGTGATGCCTCCGTTACGCCTGGGACCTTGCGTTCGTACCAGCCCTGACGTCCGTCAGTCGCCGAACATCTCCATCGTCTTCGCCCGCTCCTCGTCCCCGTCCTCGACCCCGGTGACGAACGTGGTCATCAGCAGGGAGCGGCCGTCGCGGTAGACGACCCGGGGCTGGAAGAGCTCGCGCTCGGTGAGCGATCCGGCGTCCGGGTGCTGGATCAGCAGTTCCGGCGTGCCACCGGTCGGCGGCAGCGCGGCGATGGCGCCGCCCTTCTTGGACTCCGGCTCGACGTACAGCAGCAGCCGGCCGTTCTCCGTCCGCAGCGGCATCATGGTCTGCCCGGCCGGGGCGGGGGCCCGCCACTTGGCCTTGCCGCTGACCAGGTCGAAGGCGACGACCTTGTTGGTGAAGACGGGGTTGGACTTGTCGGGCACGGGGGGCTTGGTCGCCAGGTAGACCGTCCGGTCGTCCGCGGCCACCCCGGCGCAGTTGTCGAGGTTCCCGCTGCCGGAGATGAAGTCGGTGTCGCACTCCACCCGGTAGTCCTCACCCGCGCCGCCGATCAGCTGGGAGCGGTAGGTGCCGTTCGCGTTGAGCGTGAGGATGGCCCACTTCTTCTCCTCCGCCTTCTCCAGGGAGACGACCAGCGGGTTGACCGAGTAGAACTGCGCGACCTGCCAGCCCTTCTTGACCTTGTACTTCCACAGGAGCTTCCCGGTGGCCGGGTCGATCCGTTCCACCAGATGTTCCTTGTGGTCGTCGGCGGCCGTCTGACAGCTGGCCGCGGCGATGCCCTCGGGCCCGCTCGCGAAGCCGAACGGCTGGCAGTTGCCCGGGAGTTCACCGAAGACCACCTTGCCGTCACTGACCCGGTAGGCATCCGTCCGGGTCGTCCGGCCGACGGTCACGGTGTTGCCGTTGATCGCCATCGCGATGTTGGAGAGCCCGTCCCACAGGCCCTTGCGCAGGTACGACGTGTGCCAGCCGGCCTTGCCCGTGCGGAGGTCGACCATCTGGAGCCCGTTGCACTCCGCCCGGTCGCCGCTGCCGGTCTCCACTCCGAGGACGATCTTGCCGTCGGTGGTGGCCTGCGACGGGGCCCCGCACATCTTGCCGGACAGCTGGAGGCTCCACTTCTCCTTGCCGTCGGCGAGCGCGTAGGCGGAGACGGTGCGGAACATCGCCTTGACGACGGTGTCGCCGACGACCCAGGGGCCGTACGCGTTGTCGCCGTTGCGGGGCAGGTCGACGCCGCCCTCCTGGAGCCAGAGGACCTTCGCCTCGCCCTTGCCGCGCAGGGTGTTGATGCCGTCGGCCTCGGCGCGCAGGTCGCTCGGACCCTGGCCCTTCTCCTTGCCCTTGCCCTTGCCGGTGGGGGCGGGGCTCGCGCTCTCCTTCACCTTGGGGGGCGGACCGTCGCCGCCGGTGGCCAGCCAGACGCCGCCCCCGGCGAGCAGGACGACCGCGAGGACGCCGCCGATGACCGCCCCGCGCCGCCCCCGGAAGAAGCCGCCGCCCCCGGTGGGACCGCCCGCCGGACCGCCCGGAGGCATCTGCGGCGGCACACCGTACGGACCGGGCTGCGCGGGCACGCTGTACGGGCCGGGCTGCGCGGGCGCGTTGTACGGACCAGGCTGCGCGGGCGCGTTGTACGGACCAGGCTGGGACGGGGTGCTGTACGGGCCGGGCTGCGGCGGCGCGCCGTACGGGCCGGGCTGCGCGGGCGCGTTGTACGGCCCCGGCTGCGGCGGTGTGCCGTACGGCCCCGGCTGGGACGGGGTGCTGTACGGACCGGGCTGCGGGGCCTGCGGCGGGCTGGCCTGCGGATCTTGCGGGGGCGCCTGCGGCGTCCCGTACGGGTTCGGCGCGGGATCGTACGGAGCCCCGAAGCCTCCCTGCGGCGGTTGCTGGCCAGGCGGCTGGGTCATCAGCACGTCCCCCTTCGTGCGGATATGCCCTGGCCGCGGTGCCGGGGCAAGGTTTCTTTCTATCACCCGCCCCGTCAGCGCCGTCCGTCACGCCTGTCGCACGGAACACATCGCGTGCGACGGGCGTGACGGATCTCAGCGATCAGGCGTCCTCGGCCAGTTCCAGCCAGCGCATCTCCAGCTCGTCCCGCTCAGCGACCAGTTCGCGCAGCTCCGCGTCGAGCGCGGCGACCTTCTCGAAGTCCGTGGCGTGCTCCGCGATCTGCGCGTGCAGCGCGGTCTCGCGGGTGGAGATCTTGTCGAGCTGCCGCTCGACCTTCTGGAGTTCCTTCTTCGCCGCGCGGGCGGCCTGCGGGGAGAGCGCCGCCGCCGGGGCGGCGCTCTCCCTGGCGGGGGCGGGCGCGGCGGACGGGGTGGCCGTCTCCTCCATCCGCTGCCTGCGCTCCAGGTACTCGTCGATCCCGCGCGGCAGCATCCGCAGCGTGCGGTCGCCGAGCAGGGCCATCACCCGGTCCGTGGTCCGCTCGATGAAGAACCGGTCGTGGGAGATGACGATCATCGAGCCGGGCCAGCCGTCGAGGAGGTCCTCCAGCTGGGTCAGGGTCTCGATGTCGAGGTCGTTGGTGGGCTCGTCGAGGAAGAGGACGTTCGGCTCGTCCATCAGCAGGCGCAGGATCTGGAGCCGGCGCCGCTCACCGCCGGAGAGGTCGCCCACCGGCGTCCACTGCTTCTCCTTCGTGAAGCCGAACTGCTCGCAGAGCTGACCGGCGGTCATCTCCCGGCCCTTGCCGAGGTCGACCCGGTCGCGCACCTGCTGGACGGCCTCCAGGACCCGCAGTTCCGGGTCGAGTTCACCGACCTCCTGGGAGAGGTAGGCCAGCTTGACGGTCTTGCCGACGACGACCTTCCCGGCGACGGGCTGTACGTCGCCCTGGGTACGGGCCGCCTCGGCGAGCGTCCGCAGCAGCGAGGTCTTGCCCGCGCCGTTGACCCCGACCAGGCCGATCCGGTCGCCGGGGCCGAGCTGCCAGGTGAGGTGGGAGAGCAGGGTCTTGGGACCGGCCTGGACGGTCACGTCCTCCAGGTCGAACACGGTCTTGCCGAGCCGGGCGTTGGCGAACCGCATCAGCTCGCTCGTGTCGCGCGGCGGCGGCACGTCGGCGATCAGCTCGTTGGCCGCCTCGATGCGGTAGCGCGGCTTGGACGTACGGGCGGGGGCGCCGCGGCGCAGCCAGGCCAGCTCCTTGCGGACCAGGTTCTGGCGCTTGACCTCCTCGGTGGCGGCGATCCGCTCCCGCTCGGCCCGCGCGAAGACGTAGTCGGAGTAGCCGCCCTCGTACTCGTAGACCGAGCCGCGCTGGACGTCCCACATGCGGGTGCAGACCTGGTCGAGGAACCAGCGGTCGTGGGTGACGCAGACGAGCGCGGAGCGGCGGGTGCGCAGATGACCGGCCAGCCAGGCGATGCCCTCGACGTCGAGGTGGTTGGTGGGCTCGTCGAGGACGATCAGGTCCTGCTCGGCGATGAGCAGCTTGGCCAGGGCGATCCGGCGCCGCTCGCCGCCGGAGAGCGGGGCGATGACGGTGTCCAGACCGTGCTCGAAGCCGGGCAGGGCGAGCCCGCCGAACAGCCCGGTCAGCACGTCGCGGATCTTGGCGCTGCCCGCCCACTCGTGGTCGGCGAGATCGCCGATCACCTCGTGGCGGATGGTGGCCTGCGGGTCGAGCGAATCGTGCTGGGTGAGCACGCCGAGCCGCAGCCCGCCGCTGTGCGTGACGCGGCCGGTGTCCGTGTCCTCCAGCCGGGCGAGCATCCGGATCAGCGTGGTCTTGCCGTCACCGTTACGGCCCACGACCCCGATCCGGTCCCCCTCGGACACGCCGAGGGACACCCCGTCGAGCAGGGCACGGGTGCCGTACACCTTGCTGACCTGCTCGACATTGACCAGATTGACGGCCATTTCACTCCTGCCCGGATGGATCGATCGGCTTCCCAGGGTACGGGGCGCCGCCCGGCCCCTCAGACGACCGTCGCCCCCGGGGCCGGGGAGACGGTGGTACGGGTGGTGCGGCAGGTGCCGGAGGCGCGGAGCGCGTCGGCCACCTCGCGGGAGGACTCCTCGTCCGCCGTCAGGAACGCGGTGGTCGGGCCGGAACCCGAGACCAGGGCGGCCAGAGCGCCCGCGGCGGTGCCCGCGGCCAGGGTGTCGGCGAGCGAGGGGCGCAGGGAGAGGGCCGCGGGCTGGAGGTCGTTGGAGAGCGCCGCGGCCAGGGCCTTCGGGTCGCCGGTGCGCAGGGCCTCCAGGAGGGCGGGCGAGGCGGCGGGCCCGGGGACGTCGGTGCCCTCGGTGAGCCGGTCGAACTCGCGGTAGACGGCCGGGGTGGAGAGCCCGCCGTCGGCGACCGCGAAGACCCAGTGGAACGTGCCGCCGACCTCGACCGGGGTGAGCCGTTCGCCGCGCCCGGTGCCCAGGGCCGCGCCGCCGACCAGGCTGAACGGGACGTCGCTGCCGAGCTCGGCACAGATCGCGAGGAGCTCCTCGCGGTCGGCGCCGGTGTTCCACAGGGCGTCGCAGGCCAGCAGGGCGGCGGCCCCGTCGGCGCTGCCGCCCGCCATGCCGCCCGCGACGGGGATGTCCTTGGCGATGTGGAGGTGGACGTCGGGGGCGATGCCGTACCGCCCGGCGAGCGCGATCGCGGCACGGGCGGCGAGGTTCGTCGCGTCCAGCGGGACCTGGGCCGCGTCCGGGCCGGAGCAGGTGACGCGCAGCGCGTCGGCGGGGGTGACGGTGACCTCGTCGTACAGGCCGACGGCGAGGAAGACGTTGGCCAGGTCGTGGAAGCCGTCGGGGCGCGGGGCGCCGACGGCGAGCTGGACGTTGACCTTGGCCGGTACCCGGACGGTGATGCTCACGCGTCGCTCCCTGTGGGGTCGCTGGGGCTGCTGGGCTCGTCGTCCGCGCGGGGCCCGGCCGCCGTGCTCGGCCCGTTCTCGGCGATGGCGGCGAATTCCTCGACCGTGAGGGCCTCGCCCCGGGCCTGCGGCGAGATTCCGGCGGCGAGCAGGGCGGCCTCGGCGGCGGGCGCGGAGCCCGCCCATCCGGCCAGGGCCGCCCGGAGCGTCTTGCGGCGCTGGGCGAAGGCGGCGTCCACGACCGCGAAGACCTCGGTCCGGCTCGCCGTCGTCGCGATCGGTTCGGTGCGCCTGACCAGCGACACCAGACCGGAGTCGACATTCGGCGCGGGCCAGAAGACGTTGCGGCCGATGGAACCGGCCCGCTTGACGTCGGCGTACCAGGCGGCCTTCACGGAGGGCACCCCGTAGACCTTGTTGCCCGGCCGGGCGGCCAGCCGGTCGGCGACCTCGGCCTGCACCATGACGAGCGTGCGCTCGATGGACGGGAAGCGCTCCAGCATGGTCAGCAGGACGGGCACGGCGACGTTGTACGGGAGGTTGGCGACCAGCGCGGTGGGCACCGGGCCGGGCAGCTCCCGGACGAGCATCGCGTCGGAGTGCACCAGGGCGAACCGGTCGGCGCGCGCGGGCAGCCGGGCGGCGACGGTGGCGGGCAGCGCGCCCGCCAGCACGTCGTCGATCTCGACGGCGACCACCCGGTCCGCCGCCTCCAGCAGGGCCAGGGTCAGCGAGCCGAGTCCCGGGCCGACCTCGACGACGACATCGTCCGGACGGACCTCCGCGGTCCGTACGATCCGGCGGACCGTGTTGGCGTCGATGACGAAGTTCTGACCGCGCTGCTTGGTGGGGCGTACGCCCAGCGCGGCGGCCAGTTCGCGGATGTCTGCGGGGCCCAGGAGGGCGTCGGGCTCTGTGGTGCTCACCTGTAAAGCGTAAGCGCCGCCCGCCGGCGGACGGACCTTGCGCCGCCCGTCGCGGGAGAGCCGGCGAGCCGGCTGGCGGGCCTCCCCGGTGCTCAGTAGTCGAAGGCCCTCGCCGTGTTCGTGGCGACCGCCTCGGCCAGTACGTCCTCCCCGACGCCCTTCACCGCGGCCATCGCGCGCAGGGTGACCGGGATCAGGTAAGGCGCGTTCGGCCTGCCCCGGTAGGGGGCCGGGGTCAGGAACGGCGCGTCCGTCTCGACGAGCAGCAGCTCCAGCGGGGCGACGTCCAGGGCGTCCCGCAGCGGCTGGGCGTTCTTGAAGGTGACGTTGCCCGCGAAGGACATGAAGTACCCGGCGTCGGCGCAGATCCGGGCCATGTCGGCGTCGCCGGAGTAGCAGTGGAAGACGGTGCGCTCGGGAGCGCCCGCGTCGGCCAGGACGCGCAGCACGTCCTTGTGGGCCTCGCGGTCGTGGATCACCAGCGCCTTGCCGTGCCGTTTGGCGATCTCGATGTGGGCCCGGAAGGACTCCTCCTGGGCGGCCATTCCCTCGGGGCCGGTGCGGAAGTAGTCGAGCCCGGTCTCGCCGACGCCGCGTACGTGGCCGAGTGCGGCCAGTGCGTCGATCTCCGCGAGGGCCTCGTGCAGTGCGGCCCGCCCGCCCGCCGGGCGGGCGCCCTGGCGGGCGGTTCCGTCGGGGTCGCCGTGCACGATGCGCGGGGCCTCGTTGGGGTGCAGCGCGACCGCCGCGTGCACCTGGGGGTGTGCGGCGGCGGTCTCGGCGGCCCAGCGCGATCCGGCCAGGTCGCAGCCCACCTGGATCACGGTGGTCACGTTGACCGCGGCGGCCCTGGCCAGGGCCTCCTCGACGGTCGCGTCCTGCATGTCCAGATGGGTGTGCGCGTCCGCGACCGGCACCCGGAGGGGTTCGGGCAGCGGCGGGGCTTCGGTACGGCTCATGCCGACGATCGTACGAGGGCGTGCCGCGTCCCCGTACCGGCCGGCACCGCGGCCCGGTACGGGGCGGGCGCTATCGCCTGTGGAAGGGGTGCAGCAGGTCGGACAGGTGCCAGCGGTGGCCGGTGGCAGCCGGTACGGCGGTCGCACCCACGGCCTCCGGCGCGTCGCCGCCCGCGGTGGCCCGCCGGGCCGGCGGGGCGTGGCGGAGCATCTGCTGGACGGTCGAGACCCGCCCGGCCCGCATGATCCGGACGACGTGCCCGCCGCAGTTCGCACAGCTGGGCCTGGAGAGCGGTGAGGGGACCTGTTCCCCGTCCGCCTTGTAGATGACGAATGCGTGGTGGGAACCGTCGATGTGGTGCTCTATCTCGTAGGCCTGTTCCCAGCCGTACCCGCACCTCATACAGGCGAAGGCGTACGCCTCGTACGCGGTGGTTGCTGCGATCTCGCTCATGCCCGCTCCTTTGTCCGCCGGACAGGCACTCCGGGCAGGCGACCCGGAGAACCGGAGAATGCGTCCCCGAACCAGTGGACGCCTTCACCAGGAGGAGCGCACCGGGCCCTGCCGACTATTGGAGCGCTTTTGGCCCGCTCATGACGGAAAAGCCCGGTGCGCGGCTCTTGCTTTGCTTTTCACGATAGTCCTTTTGACCTACCGCGGACCGGTTGCCGTGGTCAGGGCCCGGTCCGCTCCGCGTTCTTCGCCGCCACGACCGCGTCGAACACCTCGCGCTTGGGCAGCCCCGCGGCGGCGGCGACGGCGGCGATCGCCTCCTTGCGCCGCTCCCCCGCTTCCTCGCGCACCCGCACCCTGCGGACCAGTTCCCCGGCGTCCAGCTCCTCGGGCCCGGAGTCGGCGGCGCCCTCCACGACGACGGTGATCTCGCCGCGTACGCCGTCGGCGGCCCAGACCGCCAGCTCGCCCAGCGGGCCGCGCTTCACCTCTTCGTACGTCTTGGTCAGCTCGCGGCAGACGGCGGCCCGCCGGTCGGTGCCGAACACCTCGGCCATCGCGGCGAGGGTGTCGTCGAGCCGGTGCGGGGCCTCGAAGAAGACCATGGTGCGGCGCTCCCCGGCCACCTCGCGCAGCCTGCCGAGCCGCTCGCCCGCCTTGCGGGGCAGGAAGCCCTCGAAGCAGAAGCGGTCGACGGGCAGCGCGGACAGGGCGAGCGCGGTGAGCACGGCGGAGGGGCCGGGCACCGCGGTGACCCTGACGTCCTTCTCCACGGCGGCGGCCACCAGCCGGTAGCCGGGGTCGGAGACCGACGGCATTCCCGCGTCGGTGACCAGCAGCACCCGGGCGCCGCCGGTCAGCGCCTCGACGAGTTCGGGCGTACGGGCCGACTCGTTGCCCTCGAAGTAGGAGACGACCCTGCCCGTGGTGTGGACGCCGAGCGCCTGGGTGAGGCGGCGCAGCCGCCGGGTGTCCTCGGCGGCGACGATGTCCGCCGTCTCCAGTTCGGCGGCGAGCCGGGGCGGGGCGTCCGCCACGTCGCCGATCGGGGTTCCTGCCAGTACCAGCGTTCCAGTCGTTCCAGTCACGGAGCCATCCTCCCAGCACGGGCGACGGCGTTCCCACAGACGCGTTCCCTACGATGGCGCGGTGACGAGTACTGCGCCCGAAGCCCGGCAGGGCCAAGACGCCGGGGAACCGCACGGCGAAGAACCAGCCTCCTGGCCGCGGCGGCTGCGCCGCTTCGGCCATGTGGCCAGGCCCGGAATCGGGCTGCGCGAGCGCCTGGTCCCGCCGTACACCGAACCCGGTGCCCAGCTGTGGGCGGTGCTCGGCGTCTCCCCGCGGCTGGCCGAGCGGCTGGTGCGCTGGTCGGCGTGGGGCGGACCGCTGCTGGTGGCCCTGGTCGCCGGAGTGCTGCGGTTCTGGAATCTGGGCAGCCCGCACGCCCTGATATTCGACGAGACGTACTACGCCAAGGACTCCTGGGCGCTGGTCAACCAGGGGTACGAGGGCGACTGGCCCAAGGACATCGACAAGCTGATCCTGGCCGACCCGTCGAAGGTGGACATCCCGGTCGATCCGGGCTACGTGGTGCACCCTCCGGTCGGCAAGTGGGTGATCGGTCTCGGTGAGCAGCTGTTCGGTTTCACGCCGTTCGGCTGGCGGTTCATGGTGGCGGTGCTCGGCACCCTGTCGGTGCTGATGCTGTGCCGGATCGGGCGGCGGCTGTTCCGTTCGACGTTCCTGGGCTGTCTGGCGGGGACGCTGCTGGCCGTGGACGGTCTGCACTTCGTGATGAGCCGGACCGCGCTGCTCGACCTGGTGCTGATGTTCTTCGTGGTGGCGGCGTTCGGTGCGCTGCTGATCGACCGGGACTGGGCGCGGCGCAGGCTCGCCGCGGCGCTGCCGGTCGACGCGGAGGGGGTGATGCGGCCGGACGCGGAGATCGCGGAGGATCTGCGGTTCGGCTGGCGGCCCTGGCGGATCGTCGCGGGCCTGATGCTGGGACTGGCCTTCGCCACGAAGTGGAACGGCCTGTACGTCATGGCCGCCTTCTGCGTGATGACCGTGCTGTGGGACGTCGGCGCGCGCCGTACGGCGGGCGCGGCGTGGCCGTACCTGGCGGTGCTGAAGCGGGATCTGCTGCCGGCCTTCGTGTCGACGGTCCCGGTCGCGCTCGGTACGTACCTGGTCTCCTGGACCGGCTGGATCGTCACCGGCAAGGGCTACTACCGCAACTGGGCGGCGACGGACGGCCAGGGCGGCCACTGGACGTGGCTGCCGGACTGGCTGCGCAGCCTGTGGCACTACGAGTACCAGGTGTACGAGTTCCACGTGAACCTGACGTCCGGCCACACGTACCAGTCCAACCCCTGGAGCTGGATCGTGCTGGGCCGCCCCGTCTCGTACTTCTGGGAGGAGCCCGGCTGCACGGCGTCGGCGAGCGGCAAGTGTGCCCGCGAGGTGCTGGCGCTCGGTACGCCGCTGCTGTGGTGGGCGGCGTGCTTCGCCCTGGTGTACGTGCTGTGGCGGTGGATCTTCCGGCGCGACTGGCGGGCGGGCGCGATCGCCTGCGGGGTGGCGGCGGGCTGGCTGCCCTGGTTCTTCTACCAGGAGCGGACGATCTTCCTCTTCTACGCGGTCGTCTTCGTGCCGTTCCTCTGTCTGGCGGTGACGATGATGATCGGCGCCCTGCTCGGCCCGGCGGCCGGGAGCGGTCCGCGCCCGCCGGGGCTCACGGCGGGGGGCGGCGATCCGACCGGTGAACGCCGACGGACCCTGGGCGCGGTCGCGGCGGGTGTCCTGGTCCTGCTGATCATCTGGAACTTCATCTACTTCTGGCCGATCTACACCGGCGCCTCCATCCCGGACGGCTCCTGGCGCGACCGGATGTGGCTGGACACCTGGATCTAGGGTCCGGCGACCGTACGGGGAAGAGGGGGCAGCCGAGCGGCTGCCCCCTCTTCGTCACACGAGGTCGGACGGGTCGGTGTTGGCCCCGCACAGGACGACGCAGATCTTCTCGCCGCTGGCGGGCCGGTAGCCGTAGCCCGCCTCCTTCGGGGCGGTCGGGAGCGGTGAGGGCGGCCAGGGCGGTGGCGGCGGCCTCCTCGACGGCCACCCTGCGGTGGTCCCACAGGGACCGGCGGGCGCGGGCGATCTCGTCGACCGCGACCAGGACGGACCGTACGCCGTCCCGCTGGGCGGCGTGCAGGGCCAGGGCGGTGGCCCGGCGGGCGCCGAGGGAGTCGGAGGCGATCGAGCGCACCGGGACGTCGACCGGGCGGCCCGCCTCGATCGCGGCGTTCAGCGCGCGGCAGTCCTCCGGCTCCACCGCCACCGTACGGATGCTCCTGCCGAGAGGTGGTCCAGGCCAGGCTACGAGCAGGTTCGCGCCGCCCCGCGTCGCGTTCCGATAACAACCGTCCCAGCTTCAACCACTCTCCCGTAGGGTGCCGGGAAGTATTCCGTTGAACACGTTCAACGGAAGCTCCTGGGGAGGGGGACTGCGGGAATGCGCAGTGGAGCGAAGGTCGGAATCGTCAGCGGAGTGTTCGTCCTCGTGCTCGGCGGGGTGGGTTACGGGGCGTACAACGTCCTGGACGGGCTGAACGGCGGGGGCGGGGGGACGGACACCACGTCCTCCTCCACCGAGGTGAGGACCGGCCCGGTCACCGGGAAGGAGATCAGCGACGCCTCGCGGAACTTCCTCCAGGCGTGGGCGGACGACGATCCGGACGCCGCGTCCCAGCTCACCAACAACGCCGCGGAGGCCGCGCCCCTCCTCACCGGATTCCGCGAGGACGCCCATGTCACCAAGGCGGTGATCACCCCCGGGAAGCCGCTCGGCGCGAAGGTCCCGTACACGGTGAAGGCGACCGTCTCCTACGGGGGCAAGTCGAAGCCGTGGTCGTACGCCTCGGAACTGACCGTGGTGCGCGGGGTGACCACCGGCCGCCCCCTGGTGGACTGGGCCCCGGCCGTGGTGCACCCGGACCTCACCGACGGCGCCACGCTGCGGACGGGCGAGCCGGCGGCCCCGGCGATCAAGGCCGTCGATCACGAGGGCCGGGAACTCACCAAGGAGAAGTACCCCTCCCTGGGCCCGATCCTGGACACGCTGCGCGAGAAGTACGGGGAGAAGGCGGGCGGCACCGCGGGCATCGAGACCTGGATCGAGAACGCCGAGGCGAAGGTCCCGGACAAGACCCTGCTCACCCTGTCCAAGGGGCGGCCGGGCGAGCTGCACACCACCCTGGACGCCGACGCGCAGGCGGCGGCGGAGACTTCGGTGAAGAAGTTCAGCCAGGCGTCGGTGGTCGCGGTCCAGCCCTCCACGGGCTCGGTCCGCGCGGTCGCCAACAACCCGGCCACCGGGTTCAACACGGCGATGCTCGGCAAGCAGGCCCCCGGCTCGACGATGAAGATCGTGACCGCGGCGCTGCTCATCGAGAAGGGCCTCGCGGCGTCCAGCCGGCCGATCGAGTGCCCGGAGACCGCGATGTACCAGGGCCGCACCTTCCGGAACCTGGACGGATTCTCCATCCCCAGCGGCACGTTGACGACCAGCTTCGCCCGGTCCTGCAACACCGCCTTCATCAAGCTGATCGACGACACGAAGGACGATGCCGCGCTGGCCAAGGAGGCCCACGACGTCTTCGGCATCGGCCTGGACTGGAAGACCGGCGTCGACTCCTTCGACGGCAGCGTCCCCGAGGAGACCGGCGGTGAGGCCGCCGCCCAGTACATCGGCCAGGGCACGATCCAGATGAACGCCCTCAACATGGCGTCCATCACCGCCACCGCCCGCAACGGCACCTTCCGCCAGCCGGTGCTCGTCTCCCCGGAACTGGACGGCCGCCCGATCGCGCAGGCCGCCCGATCGCTGCCCCCGTACGTCGCCGCGCAGCTCACCGAGATGATGAGGCAGACGGCGAGCTGGGGCACCGGCAGGGCGGCGATGGCCTCGGTCGGCGGCAACAAGGGCGCCAAGACGGGTTCGGCGGAGGTGGACGGCCAGTCCACGTCGAACAGTTGGTTCACCGGCTTCAGCGACGACCTGGCCGCCGCCGCGGTCGTCCAGTCCGGCGGACACGGCGGCGACGCGGCGGGCCCGGTGGTGGCAGCGGTCCTGCGCGCGGGCCGGTAGCGGCCGAAGGCACGGGCCAAAGGCCAAGGGCCGACGGCACGGGCCAAAGGACGCGGGCCGGTGCCGCCGGCCGGAGGGCGCAGACCGGAGGAACCGGCCTCGGACACGGCCCGGGGACGCGGAACCGCACGTTCCCGAAAGGGACTTGCCGGGCCCGTAGAGTGCGCACATGACCACACCTGACGCCACCGCCGCCGGAGCCCACCCCCGATTCACCGAGGCCCTGCGGGGGCTGGGCCTGGACGTAGAGGTCCGCCGTTTCCCCGAGGCCACCCGTACCGCGGCTGAGGCCGCCGCCGCGATCGGCTGCGAGCTCAGCGAGATCGTCAAGTCGCTGATCTTCGAGGCCGACGGGGAGCCGGTGCTGGTCCTGATGGACGGCTCCTCGCGGGTCGACGTGGAGCGGGTACGGGCGGAGCTGGGCGCCGCGAAGGTCAAGCGGGCCGGGGCCGACCTGGTCCGGGAGACCACCGGGTACGCCATCGGCGGCGTACCCCCCTTCGGGCACCGGACCCGGACCCGGGTGCTGGCCGACCGCGGGCTGCTCGACCACGACGTGGTGTGGGCGGCGGCGGGCACCCCGCACACGGTCTTCCCGCTCGATCCCAAGTCCCTGATCGGGCATGCCGGTGGCGCCGTGGTGGATGTGCGCGAGCAGCTGACGTGACCCCGCTGGTCGCCCTCGCGGTCCTGACCGCGGCGGTCACGCACGCGAGTTGGAACGCGATCGCGCACGCGATCAAGGATCAGCTCCTCTCCTTCACGCTGATCTCCGGGGGCGGGCTGCTGATCGGTGCGGCCGTCGCCTGCCTCGCCCCGTTCCCGGCCGCCGGGGCGTGGCCGTACCTGCTGGTCTCGGCGGCGCTCCATGTGACGTACATGCTGCTGCTGATGCGCTCGTTCACCCTGGGCGACTTCGGCCAGATGTACCCGATCGCCCGGGGCACGGCCCCGCTGGTGGTGACGGTGCTGGCCGCCGTGTTCGTCGGTGAGCGCCCCGGCGGCTGGGCCGCAGCGGGAGTGGCGGTGGCTTCGGCGGGGCTCGTCGGACTGGCCCTCTGGGGCATCCGGGGTGCGGGCCGCCGCCCGGACTGGCCCGCCCTGCTGGCCGCCGGGGCGACCGGCCTGGCCATCGCCGGATACACCACGGTGGACGGCGTCGGCGTACGCGCCTCCGGCACCTCGCTCGGCTACGTCGCCTGGCTGATGGTCCTGGAGGGTGTGGCCATCCCCGTCTACGCCCTGTACCGCCGCCGCCGCGAACTCGTCCCCGCCCTCCGCCCGTTCGCACTGCGCGGCCTGGTGGGCGCGGCCCTGTCGGTGATCGCGTACGGCCTGGTCCTGTGGGCCCAGACCCGTGCCGCCCTGGCGCCGATCGCGGCCCTGCGCGAATCGTCCATCATCGTCGGCGCGGCCATCGGAACGGTCCTCTTCAAGGAGCGCTTCGGCGCCCCGCGCCTCGCCGCCGCGGGCCTGATGGTCATCGGCATCGGCCTGATGCTGCACTCGGGCTGACCGCGACGCGCGTGCTCCCGGGCCGACGGCCATGCACTGCCTGCGGCCGCGCCGTCCGGGCACGGCTGACCCGAAGCGCTGCCGCAGGCGGGCACGCGGCCGGGGCCCCGGCCGCGTGCCCGCCGCAACGCGGTGTCAGAACGTGGCGAGCCGGTCCACCAGCAGGTCCACCCTGCGCCCGGTGTCCTCCGGCGGGAGCCGCCGCGCCCGGGTCAGGGTGGCCAGTCCGTGCAGGGCCGCCCAGAACGTCTCGGTGAACAGCGCCGGGTGGACCCCGTCCCCGGCGACCTCCCCGAGACTCTCCAGCAGGGCGGCGAAGGCGTCCTTCAGCGGCTCGGGGGTGTCCTCGTCCGCGAAGGCCAGACCGCCGTCGAGCTGGAACAGGGCGTCGTAGACCGCCGGGTTGCGCGCGGCGAAGTCGAGGTAGGTGCGGGCGAGGGCGGCGACCCGGGCGCGAGGTCCCTCCGCGGCGGAGGTCGCGGCCCGCAGCGCCACGGCCATCTCGGCGGCACCTTCGAGGGCGACGGCGCCGATGATCTCGCGCTTGCCGCGGAAGTGGCTGTAGAGGACGGGCTGGCTGTACTCGATGCGCTCGGCGAGCCGACGGGTGGTGACCGCGTCCCAGCCCTGCTGCTCGGCGAGTTCCCGGGCCGTCGCCACGATGAGGCGTTCGCGCTCCGCCCGTTCGCGCTGTTTGCGTTCCTGTACCGACATGACCCGACCCTAGCACCGCTAGACAATCGAGCAGGAGCAGCACTAGCGTTGACCCGTCACCTAGCAACGCTAGAAAACGGAGAGGTCGTCATGCTCAACGCACTTGAGGTGTTCACCACCGTGGTCGTCGGCGTGATGGTGGGGGTGGAGTTCTCCGTCGCCTTCGTCATCAACCCGATCTTCAACGCACTCCCCGAGGACAGCGGCCAGCTCGGCCGCGCCCACGGGGGCCGGATGCTCGGCGCCGTGATGCCGGTCTGGTACCTCACCTCGCTCGCCCTCGTCGCGGTCTGGGCCGTCGCGGGACGGCACCACCACGGCACCGGTCTCGTCGTCACGGCGGGCGTGCTGCTGCTCATCAGCGTGGCCATGTCGGTCCTGCTGCTCGTCCCGATCAACAACCAGGGCAAGACCTGGACCCCCGAGAACCGGCCCGCCGACTGGAAGGAGCAGATGAACCGCTGGGACCGCTTCCACTACGTCCGGGTCGCCGTCATCATCGCCGCCTTCGCCCTGCTGGCCGCGGCCCTCGTCTGAGCCCCGGGGCCCGCACCCCGCCGGTGGCGACGACCCGCGCGGCCCCGGCCCCGGCTCCGGCTCCGGCTCCGGCTCCGGTGCGGACGAGCGCGCTTCCGGCACGGGTACGGGGGTGCTTCTGGCCGCTTCGGCGGCCGGGGAAGAGCCGGCGGGATGCCGGGGGGAGAGGTCCGGGCTGCCGCGGGGCCGGGACTGGGGTGCCCACGGCCGCCGCACCGGGTGGCTGCGGCGGCCGTGGGCGGGACCGGCTCGTGGTTCGATTCAGTCGTCAGAGCGGCGGATCAGCCGGGCGTCACCGCACCCTCCGGCACTCCGAACCACTCCTCCAGCGCTTCCGCCAGCCCGGCCGTCGGCGTCGGCGCCTGTGCCCCCGCGTCGGCCGCCCAGGCCGTGAAGCCGTCCGGGCGGACGAGGACCGCCGCCAGTTCCGGGCGGGACGGGCAGCGGGCCGTCAGGGTGTCGACGCGGCCGGCGTACCCCGCGGCGAGGGCCCGGAGCTCCGGGTCGTCGGTGAGGTCGAGCAGGAGCGCCCGGCCGCCGTGGAGGTGGTCCGCGAGGCGGCTGCCGCCGGTGAGTTCGAGGTCCGGGGTGCTGCGGCCGGTCAGCGGGTGCTCGCCCGGCAGCTCGTACCGCACCCCGCCGCCGTTGAGCCGCGCGGTGAGGTACGTGGTGCCCACGACCGTCCCCGCCAGGTCGCTGACGATCGCGCGCAGGGCCCGGGACTGCGGGTCCGGGCGCATGGCCGCTACCTGCGACCGGGTCCAGTCCAGTACCCACGCACCGACCGGGTGCCGCTCGGAGGTGTACGTGTCCAGCAGCCCTTCCGGCGCCCGGCCGCCGATCACCGCGGCGAGCTTCCAGCCGAGGTTCATCGCGTCCCCGACCCCCAGGCTCAGGCCCTGGCTCCCGAACGCGGAGTGCACGTGCGCCGCGTCACCCGCCAGCAGAACCCGGCCCTTGCGGTACTCGGTGACCTGGCGGGCGTGGTCGGTGAAGCGGGTCGCGGTCCGCACCCGGGTGACCGTGACGTCCACGCCGGATACGCGGCGCAGCCGCGCCTGGAGGTCCTCGGCGGTGACCGGCGCGTCCCGGTCGGCCGGAGGGCCGTCGAACTCCACGGTGACGACGCGGCCCGGCATCGGCCCGTAGGCGTACACCCCGGTGTCCGTGGCGGTCCAGCCGACCTTCAGGTCCTCGGCGCCGGTCATCTCCACGACCGCCTGGTGACAGGTGGTCTCCGGGTCCGTACCGGGAAACTCGAACCCCGCGAGCTTGCGGACCACGCTGCGTCCGCCGTCGCAACCCACGAGCCAGCCAGCGCGTATGGCCCCGCGACTGGTCCGCACGGTGACGGCCCCGTCGTCCGCGTCGAAGCCGGTCAGCTCCACCCCCCGGCGCACGTCGACGCCGAGCTCGTCCGCCCTCTCTCCGAGCAGCCGCTCGATGTCCTGCTGCGCCACGAAAGCGATCTCGGCGGCGGGTCCGGCGTCACCGAGGCCCGGTTCCGTATGGTCGACCAGGTCGGCGCGCAGCATGATTCCGGCGAAGTGCCCGACGATCCCGAGCCCTTGGCCCGCGGCCACGCCTCCGTCGCCGCTGTTCCGCTCGCGCATGAACGCCTGGAAGCGGTCCATCGTCTGCCGCTGCACCTCGGCCAGCGCGGGCAGCATGCCCCTGCGGTAGAGCGCCTCGGCGCTGGGCGTGGTGATCGCCCCGCCCTTGATCGTCGGGTTCAGTTCGGTGAGGCGTTCCAGGACGGCCACGCGCGCGCCTCCGAGCCGGAGTTCGCAGGCCAGCATCAGTCCAACCGGGCCGCCTCCGGCCACCACTACGTCTACGTCATAGTCCATGGCGCCGACTATGACCGAGGGCCGGGGAAGCCAAAAAGGCGTGACGCTGTCAAGGGACCAGCCCGGCAAGGAGATTGGGGTCGTCACGGTCAGCGCTGAGGTCGGTCAGGCCATGCGTACAGGTCCCCGCCCGTACCGGGGCCGCGGAGGGCCGTGTGCTCGTCCAGCAGCGCTCGGGCCTGCCCGTACGACAGCCTGGCCAGCCCGATGTCCGGGCAGACGTCGCGGGGGCTGACGGACCTCGCCCGGCCCCCGGCAGGGACCGGGCGCCTGCGCGGCAGGGCAGGAAGGGCACAAGGAGCGCAAGAGCGACTGTTCGGACATGCGCCAGCATGATCAAGCCCGTTGGTGGCGAAACCGCGCGGCCTCTGTGTGCCGCGATGGAGTCTTTCCCCTACCGCGGCAACGTGCCGCGGCCGATTCCAGAGAAGGAACGCGCGGTGGCGGTGGCCGCCTCCTCCCGGTCAGGATCTCCGGCGCCGTCTACGGACCGGCGGCGCCTGGTCGCCGGTTCGGGCTCACGGCGTCTCACCGGCCCGCGCTCCTTCTCCGGCTCCACGAAAGGAAGGAACTCATGGCTGGCACCGTCATCGATGTGACCGACGCGGACTTCGAGACAAAGGTGGTCAAGGGGGCCGGGCCGGTGCTGGCGGTCTTCCGCGCGGAGTGGTCCGACGTGTGCCGGGCGCTCGACCCGGTGCTGGCCGAGGTGGCGTCGGAGTACTCCGGCCGTCTGACCATCGCCCGGATTGACATCGACGAGAGCCCGCAGACGACGCAGAAGCAGGGGGTCACCCAGATCCCCACGCTCCACGTGTTCAAGGGGGGCAAGATCGTCGGCACCTGGATCGGTCCCGCGAACAAGGCACGGGTGGTCTCCCTGATCACTCCGCACCTGTGACCGTCGGCACCCGTCCGGACATCTGAGCGGTCCCGCCCGCCGCCTGTCCCCGGCTGCCGGAGCGGACACGTCCTAGCCGAGCGCCAGGTACGCGGCCACGTCCTCGTACAGGGCCGCCACCTCCGGCGGCGCCGCGTGGGGGTAGCGGGCCGCAAAAAGGGCGCCCGCCCGCGGCTTGCTGGTGGTCTCCTTCCGGGCCTGGTCGAAGAGCTGGGGGTCCAGGCGTCTCAGGTACGCCTCCAGTTCACCGGACTTGCTGCGGTCGTCGCCGAACCGGTCGGCGAGGGTGAACACACCCGCGGGTTTCCAGTAGGCGCTCCAGGCAGGGAAGTCGTCCGCGTCGTCCGGAGGCCCGGCCGGTCGGAGCCGCTGCTTGGCGAGCTGTCTGGCGAGCCCGCTGTCCCCGCGCAGAGCCGGTCCGTCGGCGATGACGGCCCAGGGGATGCCGAAGGCCCTCAGGTAGTTGATGTAGCCGCCGAAGTTGTTGTCGCCTCCGACGTCCAGCAGCGGGACGTTGGCCGCCTCCGGCCCCGGCCGGGTGGCCGAGTTGTTCCACCAGTGGCCCAGGGCACCCACCTCGGTCGCCCCCTCGCAGAGGATCACCGCCCGCGCGAAGAGCAGGGCCCTGGTGTCGGAGGCGGCCAGGTTCTGGATCCAGCCGGCCAGGGTGGAAGCGGTCGTCGCCGAGGTACGCCGGACCGTCGTCGCCCCGTCCGCCCCGGGGGCCAGGCGGACGATGCGCGTGAGGTCCTGCGGTGTGGCCGCCGGGACCAGGTCCGCGCTGTGGGTGATCAGGACGGCCTGCACCTCACGCAGGGCGCTCCGGGCGATCCGTCGCTGCATGGTCGGATGCAGCTGGACCCCCGGTTCGTCCAGGACGACGACCCGGCCGGGCTCCCCCGCGGTCAGGGTCGCCAGCAGGACGACTTCCTGGAGGCCCGCACCGGTGAACTCGGCACGGCGTTCACCGTGGCCGGTGTCGATCACGACATCGATGACCATCTCGTCGGCCTCGGGAGATGCCTGGACGTCCAGGAACGCCCCGGTGATGGTGTGGAACACCTCCTGGGCGCGGTGGAACCGCTCGCGCTGCTCCCGCACGCCGTTCTTCAGCCGGTACAGCTCGGCCGGGGTGCGGCTGCCGTCGCTCAGGTCGAGGGGGCCCTCCAGCTCCCTGAGGGCGAACCGCCGACGCGCGGGAAGGCGCCGGTTGGTGGTCACCGAGACACCTGCGGCCCAGATCTTCCCGAGCACAGCGACGAAGGGCACGGAATTGCGCTCCGCCAGCTTCAGCGCCCGGTACAGCCCGACCATGGAGGCGGGCCGGGAGCTGTACGGGTCGCGGAACGTCAGCACGCCGAACCAGACCGGCTGCTCAAGCCCGTTCAGGATCGCCGGGAAGTCGACCAGTTCGGGCGGAGGGTCCTCGGTGACCTGTTCCATGGGCACGGTCTTCCAGCCCTGGGCGGCTCCGGGGCGGAGCTGTTGCTGGCAGGGGCCCTCCATCTGGATGTGGGAGCGGGTCTCGCCGTGGTCGAACTGCCAGGCACAGGACCAGCCGGAGTCCCGGTGGGAGTCGAAGTCCAGCCGCAGCGTTCCGCGGAACAGCGCGGCCACGGAGTCGGCGGTGATGAGGGATTCGGCGGCCTGCTCGAAATCCTCGGTGCCGGGGCCCATCCCCTGGTACTTCTGGCTCCCGACGCTGATGTACGAGGCCCTCACGAAGTCGGTGACCAGCTCCTGCTCCCACGGCTGATCCAGCTCGAAGGAGACCGTCAGCGTGAAGGCGGAGGACCCGTGGTGACCGGCCTGTTCATACAGGGAGAGCAGATCGCGCTGGTCCCCGTCACGGTGACGGCTCAGGAACGCGGATACGGCGTTGAGCACCTGGCCCAGATTCGACTTCCCCGCGGCGTTGGGGCCCGTGACCACGGTCAGCCCCTCCCCCACGTCCATGCCGAACTCGGCGAAGGACAGGAAGTTGTGTGCCGTGATCCTGCTGATTCTCACCCTGCGCCCGCCCGTCCGGTGGATACTTGTGATGATCCTCCCAGAATCGGCCGTGTCCGGGCGTCAGTTGGCGGGGTCGCGCAGGAGGGGGATCAGGCCGGTCCGGGCAGGGTCCGGGGGCTCCTTCGCCGGATGTGCAGGTGGCCCTCGCGGGGGAAGGCGGGCAGCGCCGGGGGCAGGACGCCGTCGAGGACGTACCGGCTCTTGTCCGCCACACGGCAGGAGGCCGGGTTGTCCACCTGGTGCAGGAGTTCAAGGCGTTCCAGGACGTCCGGTGCCCAGGCACCGAAGGCCCACTCGGTGACGGCTTCCAGAGCACGCGGCGCCACGGCGCGTCCACGGGCGTGCGCCGCCGTCCAGTAGCCCACCTGAGCCGAACGGCTCGCGAAACCGGCATCCTTCTTGAGGATCACCTGGCCCGCCAACTCCCCCTCCGGCACATGGGGTTGGACCTCAAGAACCGCGAACCCGAACCGGCTCCCCGCCGCCCAGTTCCGCTCCTGGTCCCGGACCCATCGTTCCGCGTCGGCCGGGCTCGTCAGAGCCGGTCCGGCCCAGCGGTGCAGTACGGGATCCCGGAACGCGTCGACCAGGGCGGGCACGTCATCCCCACGCCACGGACGGAGTACGAGGGCGGGGGCCGACGGTGCCGCACCCGCGCGCAGTGTGACGGTGGTGTGCATGGCCCGATCGTACGCACCGCCACCGCCCCGCCTCCCCGCCACCGCGCCACCCCGTACGCGTACGGCCCGGCCGGGCACCGGGGCCGGAACGCCACGTTTCAGGCGGGGTGCGCAGAGAGGGTGTAGGTGCAGTCGGTGTCCGGGACGACGACCAGGAGCGGGTTGCCGCCCTTGAGGTGAGCCTGAGCCTCGCGCTGGCCCTTGCGGTCCGCGTACCAGGCACGGAGTTCGACGGGGCGGTTCGGCGTGGAGCCGATCGGCAGCCGCCGCAGGGACTGCACCCACGCCGCGCCCTCCAGATCGAGGCGCGGCCCGGACTCGGGGTCATCGTTGAGCCGGTCCGCGATCCACAACGCCTGGCCGCCCAGCCACCGCACCGCCAGCACCGGCGAGATCGTCTCGAACGTACCCAGCACATACCGGGCCATCTGCCCGGTGTCCCCGAAGAACTCCACCGCCAGCACCTCACATCGGTAACCCACCGATTTCTTCGCCCTGTTCATACGCCGCCCCTGCTGCTCCGAAGATTCCGCAACGCGTTCTCCACACTCAGCCGCTCCGCCGGAGTCAACGCCCGCACCCACTCCGGCTCCGCCTCCCACTCCACCCCGCCGCCCACCGGCCGCAACGACCAGTACGGCCCCACCACCCCACGGAACTCCCCCACCCGGTCCCCCCGACCCGTATCCCTGAACAGCGCTCCAGGAAGCGGAATTTCTGGGGGTTCCTGGCCATTCAGAGCACTGTCATCCTCACACACGTCAACTCCGCTCCGTAGTTGTCCCACTACCAAGAGGCTTCAGCGTGACCTAGAGTCGAAGTGTCATCAACATGGCCGAGAGGCAGGACACATTGGTAAACCGCAAGGAGCTGAACCCGGAGGCGAGCCCCGCAGCAGCCTTCGGAGCACGTTTACGCAGGCTGCGCGAAGAGCACGGCTGGACCCAGGACCACCTCGGCACCTTGGTCGGGTGCACGGGCAGGCACATCTCGGCGATTGAAACTGGTCGGAAATCGCCTACTCTGCCGTTCTCTCGTCGTGTCGATGTGTCATTAGATACGACCAACACCGCTGATTCGTTCGAGCGGGAATGGCGCGAGATCAAGCACGGCAATCTCCTGGAGGGTTTCCCGGAGTACGTGGCCTACGAGGGCCGAGCAGCAGAGATCAAGCTCTTCGAATGCGGCATGATCCCCGGGCCGCTTCAGACTCGCGAGTACGCACAGGCCCTGGCATCCAGCGCAGTCGACCGGGGAGTCATCACGCAGGAGCAGGCCGACGAACGGGTTTCCTTCCTGGTGGAGCGACAGGCTGCACTGGTGCGCCCCCTGCCCCCTCTGCTGGTCGCGGTGTTGGACGAGAGCTGCGTTCGAAGGCCCATCGGTGGCCCCGCCGTCATGGACGCCCAGTTGCAGCACCTGATCGACTTCGCCTCGCAACCGAACACCATGCTTCAGATCGCCCCGTACAGCATCGGCGAACGTCGTTCGCTCGACCGGTCGGTGAATCTGCTGACCCTCCAGGACCGGTCCGTCTTCGCCTACGTGGAGTCCCAGACCCAAGGCCAACTGGACCGTGAACTGGCCTCCGTGCTGCCCCTGGTGAGGGCCTACCATCAGTTGCAGGCCGTATCTCTGTCGCAGACAGCTTCCCTGGACATGGTCCACCAGCTACGAAAGGGCACCCCGTGACGACCGAAGCCGCGACCCACCACTGGGTCAAATCCTCCTACAGCAACAACGGCGGGACCTGCGTCGAGTGGGCCCCGCGCACCGCGACCACCACCGGCGTCGTCCCCGTACGCGACTCCAAGAACCCGCACGGCCCCGTACTGCACACCTCCCCCACCGCCTTCACCACCTTCGTGGCGGGCGTCAAGGCCGGAGAGTTCGGCACCGTCTGACCGACGGACGCGCAGCTCATGTGACCCGATGCCGCCCCGCCGTGCCCTGCATGGCGGGGCGTTCGAGAAAGGGAGCCCCATGACGAACACGACCGACACCCCGCCGTCCTACTGGATCAAGTCCTCCTACAGCGACAACGGCGGTTCCTGCGTCGAGTGGGCCCCGGCGCAGGCGCCCACCACAGGCGTCATCCCCGTACGCGACTCCAAAAACCCGCACGGCCCCGTACTGCACACCTCCCCCACCGCCTTCACCACCTTCGTGGCGGGCGTCAAGGCCGGAGACTTCGGCACCGTCTGACCCCCTGCGGTACCGCAGGTGACGTGGAGAGCGTTTCACGTGCTGCCCTTCCCCCCATGCCGTCGTCACCGCACGGGCGGGCGCCGCACATGACCGGCCTGGTCCACGCGTGCGGGCGGCGGCTGTCCACCGCTTCGGGAGGTATCGGAGTCCGCCGAAGATGCGAAAGGTGAGGCGAACGGTGATGCCCTGCGTCATGGCCGCGCTTCAGCTCCGCAGCGAACGGAATACGCGTTGGCCGGTCTGCCTCGGAGCTGCGACGATGCCTCTGTTTCCCGAGCGGAGGACGTTTGTTCGTTTTCGTGTGTGTGCGGTGCGAGACCGAGTTGACCGCACCGTTGTCCCAGGTGGCCCTGCCGGTCCACGCGCGTCAGAAGTACGGGAACGGGCTTCAGCTCCCGGTGCTGATGGAACCGGGGACGTTCGCCGTGGAACCGGAGCCCTTGGGGCCGCCGTGGCGAAGGCGGGAGGAGACCGGTCCGGGCAGGGCGGCTGCTCGCGGGATCTGCGCACCGGACCGCGCTCTGCCTGACGGCGCGGCCGGAGCGGTCGTCATCGCACCGGGAGACACCCGTGGCACTGTTCTGATCCCGGAGAGGCGCGGCGGTGCCTGCTGCGGCTTCGACGGGGGCGACGGCCCCAACATGGCCTGCTCCGCATGCGGTCTTCCCGTGGCGAGCAGGATCGACGACTGCTCTCTCTGGCAGGCCGTGTGGCTCGCCCCGAGCGCCGTGCGCCGCCGTCCCGTCGAAGGGGCCGACGCCGGACTGTCGTCCTGGGCTGACCTGCTCGCGGAGGGGGCGGGCGTGTCCCCGTCCGAGCCGATCGCCTCGTGGGGAGAGCCGTTCCGGGCGGGCGACCGGTGGCACTGGAGCCCCCAGTGGGTCGCGGCGGCCGGGCAGGCGCTCGCCCACCTCCTGATGGCCTCGCGAGGCCAGGCGGTTGCCGTTCCGGACGGCATGACCGCGACGATGTTCCAACGCGCCCTCGACACGCTGCCGACCGGTCGGCCGACGCGGCGTGCCGTCCTGGCCGGACCAGGACAGCCGACCCGCACCGCAGACGCGGACATCCTCCTCGTGCCGTCCCACCCCCAGACCGGGAAGGCATGGACCCCGGACACTCCGGCGGACTTGGTCCCGTTGCCGTTCGAGGTGTGGTTCCGGCTGGTCTTCCCCGAGCCGCGGCTGCCCGTCCCCACATCGGGTCCACTACCCGACGGCTTCCTTCGCGACGACCCGCCCACGCCGGCTGTCCATGACGTGTTCCGGATCGACTGGCAGGTCTTCGAACGAACCCTGGCCCGGCTGTCACCCGTCCGCGCCCCGTGGCTGCGCGAGATCACCGAGAACCTGACCCAGATGTACTGACCGTGCGTCAGCGCCGGTCATGCAGCTCCGACCGGCGCACCCGGCGAAGTGGCTCACCTCTGCTGTCTGTTCTGTTCTCGTTCTCATGAACAGAGCGACTCTCCGCGAACCGACCGGGAGAGACGATCAGATGGGCCGTCGAACAGCCGCGCGGCGTCCGCATCCGCACCGTGGCCGCCCGGCCGATCGGCCGGAACGCGCAGGGAAGTGAAGGGCGTGGAGCCCAGTGAACCCGGTGGGGTGAATGATCGGGGCCCAACTGGACGGGCGCGAAACGTAGCTGTTTGGGTGCGATGCGTAATCGACTGTCTGGTCTGCCCAGGAGGCTACGTGTTCCACCTCAAGAAGTCCCCAGCCGCCGGTTCCGGGCGAAGCCCCCGCCCCGCCGGTTCCGCGCGGGGCGGGGGCTTCACCCGCAAGGTCGCGCTGGGGGCGGCGGCCACGCTGGCCCTCGCTACGGCCGCGCAATCCGGGGCTTCGGCGACCCCGGTCCGTCCCCCGGCGCCAGCCTCGGCCCCGGCTACGGCACCGGCGGACGACCCCGCGCAGTGGGTGATGCTCGGCGACTCCTACACGACCGGAGAGTTCGTCGGTGACCCGAGCCCGGCACTGGACAGCCCGAACCGGGACGGGTGCGACCGTACGACGGGCGCGTATCCGAGCCTCGTCGCGCGCAGGCTCGCCGCCCACCCGCCGGGGGACCGGCCCGTGAAACTGACCGACGTCAGCTGCGGTGGCGCCACCATCGACGAGGTCACCACCGAGCGGCAGAACCCTGTCAGCCCGGTGCAGACGCCCAAGGAGGGCTGGCCCAGCGTGGCCCCCCAGGTCCACCGCGCGCCGCTGAGTTCGCGCACCGACGTGGTGACGATCGGCGCGGGTGGCAACAGCCTGCCGTTCAGCAAGATGCTGGTGTCCTGCCTGACCAGCGGGATCGGCCGGTCGGACGAGGCCGCCCCCTGCCGGGACGCCTACGAGGCGAACGGCCCGGTCTTCGACCCCGAGTCGATCCACGACAAGTACGACCGGGTCTCGCAGGAGTACGTCACCATGCTCCGTGACGTGCACAAGAAGGCGCCCGAGGCGAAGGTCATCACGGTCGGCTACCCGACGATCGTCCCGGCCGACCCAGAGGTCTGCGACCGTGCGGACTCCAGCGAACTGACCGCCAATCTCCAGGGGGTCGGCCGCATCTCGGTCACCCACGGGGACATCGCCTGGCTGAACGGGGTGAACAACCACCTCAACGCGATCATCCGGGCCCTCACGAAGCTGAGCGGCGACACGTACGTCGACATCGCCACTCCCAGCGTCGGCCACGACGCCTGCCAGCCCCCGGGCACGAAGTGGGTGGAGGGGATCTGCGGCGAGGCAGGTCCGTACTGGCCGCAGGACCTCGCCCTCGGCCTGGTCACCCTGGCGTGCTCCGACGACAAGCGGGCCACGCTCGTACACCCCAACTCCGCCGGTCACGCCGAGACCGCCGCCCTGGTCGAGGCCGCCGTCCGCGACGCCCTGAAGTAACTCCGGCCGCCCGGCGGACGACCCGTGAACGCCGATCGGGGTAGACCCGAAGGCGGTTCCGGGGTGCGCCGGAATGCGCCGTCGCCCCGTCCCTCCGTAGCGCGGAAGCCCACCGCAGGGTGGGGGATCGGCCGCCGTTCGGGGGGATTTGGCGTGCCCGGAAGGTACGGAAGCCGGCAGCGACGTGCCGTCCGGGCGGCGGGCGCTCCGACGGTTCCGCACGTTCCCCGCACGGGGCCGCGGCCGGTTCGCCCTGCGGGGCTCGACGGGGCCGACGGACGGCAGGACTCACCGGGCGTCGGGCCTGTCAGGGCTGTGGCCGACTCTCCGACGGGCCCGGCCGCAGGAATGCGAGGGATTCCAGTGCGTTCACCGTCGCTTGGAGCTCGCTGATGCGGACGCGGCCGATGCGGACGAGTTCGTCCCCCGCAGCGACCCACTGGGCGAGATCGTGCGAGAGGGACGGCACACCGGCGAGGATGTCGGCGCTCTCCTTGAGTGTGATTCCCACGCGCTGCGCGGCGAGGGCGAGTTTGACCCGGCAGATCGCGTCGGCGGTGAAGCGGCGGGCGTTGCCGCTGTTCCGGTAGCCGCTGATCACGCCGTAGCGCTCGTAGAAGCGGATGGCGTTGGCCGTTACCCCCGCGGCCCTCGCCACCTGCCCGACCGTGAGTGAGGCGTGGCCCGACTCGTGGCCGGCATGTCCGCTGGCGGTCATGGCGCATGTCCCCCGTTCACAGATGAGTCCTGCCGGTCCAGTATCACGGCGGTGCGGCTGGGGGAGCGCAGCCTCACGACGAAGGCGAGCGACATCACGACGAGGGCCGCCACGTGGGTCAGCCGCTGAGCATCCACGAGGGTGGCCGCGTCGGCGGCTCTGGCCGCCGCTCCCGCGTCGGCCAGAGCCGCGAGCGACCCGCCACCGGTCATCGCGCCGGTCAGCACCGTGAACAGCGCGCTGACCGCTGCGGTGCCGATGCCGTTCGCGATCGTGGTCACCATGGACAGGATCGCGGAGGCCGAGGCCAGGTCAGGGCCGTGGAGATCGCGGCTGGAGCTGGCCATCGTCGGCATCATGATCGCGCCGGTCCCCGCTCCCTGGAGGAGCCCGAGCAGTCCGAGCACCAGGTAGGGAGTGTCCGGCCGGAGAATGACCGCCTGGACAAGCCCGGAGCCGATCGCGAGGCCGAGCCCGGTGCCGACGACCAGCCGAGGACCAAGCCGCTCCAGGCATCGGGCAGCGATCTGCAGACTGATCCCCATCCCGACCGCCCCGGGAACCATCAGCGCGGCGGTGACCGATGCGCTGTCCGAGCGCAGGATCTGCACGTAGGCGGGTGTCAGCACGACCGTGCCGAAGTAGGGAGCCGCATACAGGGCGAGGATCGCGGCGCCCCGGCCGAACGTCGGATTCCGCAGGAGGCCGATCCGCAGCAGAGGTTCGGGACGGGTCAGCGCACGGACGGAGAACACCGCGACCAGAACCGCACCGATGGCGGCCGTGCCGACGCGACCCCAGACCGGGCCCTCTTGGGCGCTGATGCCGTAGGCCACCGCGACAATGCCCGGAACCAGGAGCATCGCTCCGAGCAGGTCGAGCCGGACCCTCGGTCCGTGTGCGCCATCGGCCGGCAGCCAGGCCAGCGCACCGGCCATGCCCAGCAGCGCCAGCGGCACGGTGATGAAGAACAACGGCCGCCACGAACCGGTACCCAGGAGCAACGCGCCGAGTACCGGGCCCAGGACCGGCCCGATCAGCATCGGAAGGCCGGTGACCGCGATCATCCGGCCGCGGCGCTCGGGCGCGACCACAGCGAACCCGATCGCCATCCCGAGGGGCGCCATCAGGCCGCCGCTGAGGCCCTGTGCCGCCCGCGCGGCGATCAGCCCGGCCAAGCTGCCGGTCACCCCGGCGGCAGCCGAGGCGACCGCGAAACCGGCCAGCGCCCCCAGATACACGCGACGGACTCCCCATCGTGCGGCAAGGCCCGCAGCCAGCGGCATCGTCGCGACCATCGCGAGCGTGTACGCGGTGATGACCCACTGGACGGACGCCAACGACGTACCGAACGTCACCATCAGCCGAGGGAGCGCCACCGCGACGATCGTGGCGTCCAGCACCGCCATCAGTCCGCCCGACGCCAGCACGACCGCGGCACGCAGTTCCGATCCCGTCAGCTTGTTCATGCCCGCCCGGCCTGGTCCGCGAGCCGAAGGGAACGCAACGCCCGTGCCCATGTACGCAACTCGTTCATCGTTGCCCGCAGCGCCCGCACCGTGCCCGGCGGGGGGACGAATCGGCCGTCGGCGTCAAGGTGTTCCCACGCCATCGGCAGCAGAACTGTCTCCCGGACGGTGGTGGCGCGCAGTTCCGGGAAGACCGTCCGCAACTGCTCAATGGCCCTGATACCGCCGGAACCGCCGTATCCGACGAACGCGACCGGCTTGTACGCCCATTCCGTGACGTGCCAGTCGATCGCGTTCTTCAACGGTGCCGGGAAGCTGTGGTTGTACTCCGGCGTGAGCAGCACGAATCCGTCGGCACCCGCGAGCCGGCCGGCGATCGGGGACACGGCCGCCCCGCCCGGCTGCATCTCGTGCATCGGCAGAGAAACCGCGGCGAGGTCGATCATGTCGAGGTCGACCCAGTCGACCGCGGAGAGTTCGCGCTCCAGCCAGGCGGCGAGAGGGTCAGCGAGTCTGGGCCTGCGCACACTCCCGATCACCACAGCGATCCGGAGCCGTCCATTGAGGTTGTCTTCCGTCATGCCATCGACGCTAGATATTCGCCTATAGGCGAACTCAAGCCGTGGGGCCGTCAGCGACCGGAGGCACGCTCGCGGACTTCGACGCGACGGTGACCGGGGAGCTGGAGGCGGCTCAGGGAGAGGTTCCCGCCACCGGCGCGGGCGTCGAGGCGGGGTGGGCGCCGGGCGCCTCGGACGCCTCGCCGGGCGCGTCCGCGGCCCGGGGCGCCGGGATCACCGGATCGGCGGCCGGGCGCAGCAGCAGGGCGCAGGCGAGGGCGGCCAGCAGGGCGAGCGTGGCCGCCACGATCATGCACAGCCGCATGCCGTCGAGGAACGCGTCGCTCAGGGCCGACAGCGCCTGCCCGGTGGCGGCGTCCAGGTCGAGACCGGCGACCGCGCCGAGCCCCTGGTCGCGGGCCGTGCCGAGGACGCGGTCGGCCACCGGGGCCGGTACGCCCGCTTCGGCGAGGCGGGCGGGCAGCGCGTCCACGGCCCGGGTGGTCAGCAGGGCGCCGAGTACGGCGGGGCCGAGGGCGGCACCGACCTGGCGGAAGGCGTTGTTCCCGGCGGCGGCCATCCCGGCCAGGCGGAACGGCACGGAGGACACCGCGGAGGCCGTCATCGGGGTGAGGACGGCGCCCATGCCGAGGCCCAGCAGGACCAGCCGCCAGGCGACCGCGCCGTAGGAGGTGTCGGCGTCGATGCCGGTCAGCGAGAACATCGCGCCCGCCGCGAGGACCAGGCCCGTGGTGATCAGGACCCGGGCGGAGACCCGGTGCATCAGGTGCCCGATGGGCACGGCGGCCGCCAGGGACGTGGCGGACATCAGGGCCATCCGCAGCGCCGCGTCGATCGTGCTCAGGTGCTGCACCATGCCGAAGTACAGGCTGAGGACGAAGAAGAAGCCGATCAGCCCGAGGAAGCTGATCATGGCGACCAGGGCGGTGGCGGTGAAGGCGGGGCTGCGGAACAGGGCCAGGTCGAGCATCGGGCTCGCGCTGCGCCGCTCCACGACGACGAAGACGACGGCGCAGACGGCGCCGAGCGCCAGGGCCGCCACCACGGCGGGCTCGCCGAAGCCGTCCGCGCCGCCCTCGATGACGCCGTAGACGACGGCGGTCACGGCGACGGCCGCGCTGATCTGGCCGGGCCAGTCGAGGCGGCGGCCGTGCGGGGCGCGCGAGTCGGGCAGCCGGAACGCGGCGACGGCCAGCACGATCAGCGAGACCGGTACGGGCAGCAGGAAGATCCAGCGCCACGCGACGTGCTCCAGCAGCAGCCCGGCGATCAGCGAGCCCACGGCGAGCGAACCCATCAGGGACATCGCCCACAGGCCGATGTACTTGCCCCGCTCCCGGGGGTCGGGGACCGCGTGACTGATCAGCGCCAGGGTCGTGGGCAGCAGCGCCGCCGCGCCCAGGCCGGAGGCCGCCTGCCCGGCCCACACCCACTGCACCGAGTCCGCGGTCAGCGAGACCGCCGCACCCAGGGCGCAGAGGGCCATGCCCGTCTGGAACACCCGCTTGCGGCCGTGGACGTCACCCCACACCCCGGTGGTCAGGATCAGCGCGGCCATCGGCAGCACGAACGCGTCCGACACCCAGGAGAGCTCGGACGTGGAGGCGCCCAGGGCCCGCTGGATGGCCGGCAGGCTCACCGACACGGTGGTCACGGGAAGGTAGGCGACGAAGACGCCCAGGCAGGCCATGAGGAGCGTGGCACCGCGCCCGGAAAGGTCCGGCCCGGCATGGCCGGCCTGTGTCGCTGGGGGATTCACTGGTGGTTCCTTCGGCTGCTGTGTGAGCGCCGCCGTCCGGCGTACGCCCGCTCCCAGGCCGGGCGGACCGGCGTACCGCCGCGGTCCGCGCGGTCCACCGGTCACCCGCGGAGCCGTCGACCAGCTTCGCCCCGACCCCCGGCACTTCCCCAAGCGATCGCGGCGAATGTCACACAACCTCCGTCAGGGGCGCCCTACGTGTGACGATTCCTCCATGCCCGACGAGCTGGACCGCAGAATCATCCATGGACTCCGCTGTTCCCCGCGGGTCTCCTTCCGCCGCCTCAGCGAGGTCGTCGGCGTGTCCGAGCAGACCGTGGCGCGCCGCTACGAGGCCCTGCGCCGCGGCGGCGTCCTGCGGGTCATCGCGCTGAGCAGTCCCGCCGCCCACGGCCAGGCCGAGTGGGTGGCGCGGCTGCGCTGCCGCCCGGACGCGGTGGGGCCGCTCGCGGATTCCCTGGCCCGCCGGACGGAGGTCGCGTACACCAGCATCGCCTCCGGTGGCTCGGAGATCATCTGTATCGTCCGCTCCCCCACCGACACCGCCCGCGACGACGTCCTGCTGCGGCAGCTCCCCCGGGCCGCCTCGGTCCTCGACCTGAGCGTCGACCTCCTCATCCACGCCTTCGGCACCCCGGGCACGGCCACCTGGACGGGGCGGGACGGCGCCCTCACCGACGCGCAGGTGCGGCAGCTGACCGCGGGGCTCCCCACCCCCACCGGCCCCGCGATCCCCGCCACCGACGAGGACCTCCCGCTCCTCGAAGCGCTGGCGGAGGACGGCCGCGCCTCCCACACCCGCCTCGCGGAGGCCACCGGCTGGTCCAAGCCGCGGGTGGCCCGGCGGCTGGCGGCCCTGGAGGGCAGCGGCTCGCTCGTCTACGACGTCGACATCCTGCCCGAGCGCTTCGGCTACGAGCTGAACGCCACCCTCTGGCTCCAGGTCGAGCTGCCCCGGCTCCAGCGGATCGGCGAGGAGCTGCGGCAGCACGACGAATGCGCCTTCGCCGCGGCCGTCAGCGGACGGCACAACATCATGGCCGTCATCATCTGCAAGGACACCCCGGACTTCTACCGGTACCTCAGCGGCCGTTTCGCCCGCATCGAGGGCATCAGGGGGTACGAGATCAGTGTGCGGGTGCGCCGTCTCAAGCAGGCCGCCTCACTTGTCCACCACGGGCGGCTGATCCACCCCGCGCTCGCCTGAGCTGCGGACGGGCGAGCGCGGGAAGGCCGGTCAGTCGTCCGAAACCGCGTGGTGGAACCCGTAGTTGGAGGTCGTCAGGCCGCCGTCGACATGCAGGGTGGTGCCGGTGATCCAGGCCGCGTCGCGCGAGGCGAGGAAGGCGACGGCGGACGCGATGTCCTCCGGTTCGCCGACCCGGCCGAGCGGGTAGAGGGTGGCGGCCCGTGCGAGGTCGGCGTCCCGGCCCGCCCAGGCGTCGGTGCGGACGGTGCCGGGGGCGACCAGGTTCACGCGGACGCCGCGCGGTCCGGCGTGGCCCGCGAGGGTGCGGGTGAGACTGGCGAGGCCCGCCTTGGCGGCGCTGTAGCCGTGGTTGCCGAAGTACTGCTCGCCGTTGACCGAACCGATGTTGACGATCGCGCCCCGGCCCGAGGCCACCAGGTGCGGGAGGGCGGCACGGGCGCAGCGGTAGGGGCCGGTGAGGCTGACGTCCAGGTCGCGCTGCCAGGACTCGTCGGGCTCGTCCTCGAAGAGCGGGGCGTCTCCGGAGCAGGCGTACGCGTTGTTGACCAGCACGTCGAGGGTGCCGAAGGCGGTGACGGCGTGGGCGACCGCCGCTTCGACGGCTTCCCGGTCGGCGACGTCGCAGGCGAACGCCTCGGCGGCGCCGCCCGTTTCACGTATCGCCCCGGCGGTGCGGGCGGCCCGTTCGCCGTCCAGGTCGGTGACCAGGACGCGGGCGCCCTCCGCGGCGAGGCGACGGGCGGTGGCCGCGCCGATGCCCTGGCCCGCTCCGGTGATGAGTACGCCGTGTCCGGCGAACCTCGGTCCTGTTCCGGTGGGTTGAGTGGGTGTCATAGCGCCGACCGTACTGCCCTGATCAGTGCCTGGGCACGGGGATCGGCGGTGACTCCCTTCTGCAGGCCGTTGGTGACGTAGCCCAGGGCGATGCCCGATTCGGGGTCGGCGAAGCCGAGCGAACCGCCCCGGCCGGGGTGGCCGAGTGAGCCGGGGGCCAGGAGCGGGGCCGCCGGTCCGTGCAGCATGTAGCCGAGGCCGAAGCGGGTGCTGACGACCAGGACCCGGTCGGGGCCCGCCGATTCCTCGGTGCGGGCCAGGGTGAGGGTGGCGGGGGCGAAGAGGCGGTGGCCGTCGACCGGGCCGATCATCGCGGCGTAGGCGCGGGCCAGCGCGCGGGCGGTGGAGATGCCGTTGGAGGCGGGGAGTTCAGCCGCCCGGTAGCCGGGGTCGTTCTCGTCGGGCAGCGGGTCGATGGCGCCGAAGGCGCGGCGGGTGAGGGACCGCGGGTCGCGGTACGCGTCGGTGACGGAGCGCTTGGGGCGCATCCGGAGCACGCCGCCGTCCGACGTGCCGGTGCCGGTGGGCGGTTCGACGGGTCCGATCCGGCCGACCCGGTGCGTCTCCTCCGCCGGGAGGCCGAACCAGAAGTCCAGGCCGAGCGGGCGGGCGATCTCCTCGGCGATCCAGCGGCCGACGGTGCGGCCGGTGACCCTGCGCACCAGTTCGCCGATGATCCAGCTGTAGGTCTGGGCGTGGTAGCCGTGGTCGGTGCCGGGTTCCCACTGGGGGCGCTGGGCGGCGACGGCCTGCGGCCCGGTGATCCCGTCGGCGGCCTCGGAGGGGGTCAGCGGGCAGTCGAGGGCGGGGATTCCGGCCCGGTGGGCGAGGAGGTGGCGGACCAGGACGCGTTCCTTGCCCGCGGCCTTGAACTCGGGCCAGTACGTGCTGACCGGGGCGTCCAGGTCGAGCTGGCCGCGCTGGTGGAGCAGCAGCGGTACGGCGGCGGCGATGCCCTTGCCCGCCGAGCGGACGACCTGGACGGTGTCCACGGCCCAGGGTTCGGTGCCGTCGACGTCCCTCGTACCGGCCCAGAGGTCGGCGACCTTGTGGCCGTCGCGGTAGACGGCGACGGCCGCGCCGCGTTCACCGCGCTGCTCGAAGTTACGGATGAAGGCATCCCGTACCGGCTCGAATCCGGCCTCCACCGTGCCGCGTACGTCCACGCCCACGCCTGCTCCCGCGCTCCCGCTCATCCCTCCATGGTGCACGCCTCCAGGGGCGGGGCGCGTATCGGGGGCGGGTCGGTTCACCGCCGGGGCACGGTCACCGAGCGCGGGTCGAAGCCGAAGGGCAGTTCCAGCCGGTGGGCACGCATCAGCGCGTCGTCGCAGAGCAGGTCCTGGGTGCGGTCGTCGGCGGTGATGACGCCCTCGCTGAGGATCACCGAGCGCGGGCAGAGCTCCAGGGCGTACGGCAGGTCGTGGGTGACCATGAGCACGGTGACGTCCAGGTCCCGCAGGATGTCGGCCAGTTCGCGCCGCGAGGCCGGGTCCAGGTTGGAGGACGGCTCGTCCAGGACCAGGATCTCCGGCCGCATGGCGAGGACGGTGGCGACGGCGACGCGGCGGCGCTGGCCGAAGGAGAGGTGGTGCGGCGGCCGGTCGGCGTACTCCGCCATGCCGACCTGCTTCAGCGCCTCGGTGACCCGCTCCTCCAGCTCGGCGCCGCGCAGCCCGGAGGCGGCCGGGCCGAAGGCGACGTCCTCGCGGACGGTGGGCATGAACAGCTGGTCGTCGGGGTCCTGGAAGACGATGCCGACGCGGCGGCGGATCTCGGCCAGGTTCCGCTTCTCGACGGGGAGCCCGGCGACCCGGACGGTGCCCGCGCCCGCGTCGAGGATGCCGTTGAGGTGGAGGACGAGGGTGGTCTTCCCGGCGCCGTTGGGGCCGAGCAGGGCGACGCGTTCGCCCCGGCCGACGGTGAGGTTCACCCCGAAGAGGGCCTGGTGGCCGTCGGGGTAGGCGTAGGCGAGGCCGCTGACTTCGAGGGACGGCGCGGCGGGGGCGGTGAGCTGGCTCATAGGGTCCATCCCAGCAGACAGACGGCGAGGGCGAGCAGGGGGAGCACCGCGGCGTGCGCCCACTGGGCGCGGGAGGCGGTGACCTCGTCGATGACCGGCATGGTGCCGGTGTAGCCGCGGCTGACCATCGCGAGGTGGACGCGTTCGCCGCGCTCGTACGACCGGATGAACAGGGCGCCCGCGGTCTTGGCGAGCACGCCCCAGTGGCGTACCCCGCTCGCCTCGAAGCCCCGGGAGCGGCGGGCGACCGACATCCGGCGCATCTCGTCGGTGATGACGTCGCCGTAGCGGATCATGAAGGAGGCGATCTGGACGAGCAGCGGCGGGAGCTTGAGCCGCTGGAGGCCCAGGAGCAGGGCGCGCAGTTCGGTGGTGGAGGCCAGGAGCACGGAGGCGGCGACGCCGAGGGTGCCCTTGGCCAGGACGTTCCAGGCACCCCAGAGGCCGGGAACGCTGACGGACAGGCCGAGTACGTGGGTCTGCTCGCCGGGCACCACGAACGGCATGAGCAGCGCGAACGCGACGAACGGCACCTCGATGAGCAGCCGCTTGAGCAGGAGGCCCGCCGGGATGCGGGCCAGGGCGGCGACCGCGCCGAGCAGCACCGCGTACAGCCCGAAGGCCCAGACCGCCTCGCGGGGGGTCAGGACGACGGCCACGACGAAGCAGAAGGCCGCGGCGATCTTGCAGTGCGGCGGCAGCCCGTGGACGGGCGAGTGGCCGTGCCGGTAGAGCTTGTGCGCGTGCCCGGCGCCCATGTCAGACCGTTTCCCTGTCGTGAGCGGGGGCCTCGGGGGTGTCCTGGGCGCGGCGGCGGCGGATCACGTAGAAGACTCCGCTGCCGACGGCGACGGTGGCACCGACCCCGATCACTCCGGCGAGGCCGCCGGAGACGCGGGCGTCGGAGACGTTCTTGACGCCGTAGTCGGCGAGCGGGGAGTCCTTGGCCGCGTGTTCCTCGGTCTTCTTGTCGATGCCCTGGTCGGCGGCGACCTTCTCCAGGCCGTCCGGGTGGGAGGAGGCGTAGTACGAGACGAAGCCCGCCAGGACGAGCGCGGTCACCAGGCCGGTGGCCCAGAGGCCGCGGTGGGAGCGGGCGGCGGGAGCGGGGACCGGTGCGGGAGCGGCGGGGGCGTCGACGAGTTCGCCGTCGACCCGGAGCTTGAGCGCGGTGGTGAGGCCGCGGGCGCCGTGGACGAGGTCAGGGCGTACGGCGATGACCGCGCCGACGGTCAGGGCGGTGATCAGGGCCTCGCCGATGCCGATCAGGACGTGGACACCGACCATGGCGGTGAACACCTTGCCGATCGGGATGTCGGTGGTGCCGCCGATCCAGTAGAGCAGCGTGAAGGCGGCGGCCGCGGCGGGCACGGAGACCAGGGCGGACACGAACGAGGCGACGGTCACCGAGCGCCGCGTCCCCGGCAGCACCTTGAGCAGCCCGCGGAAGAGGGCGTAGGCGACGACGACGGTGACGACGCCCATGTCGAGCACGTTGACGCCGAGCGCGGTGAGGCCGCCGTCGGCGAAGAGGATGCCCTGCATCAGCAGGACGACGGTGACGCAGAGCACCCCGGTGTACGGCCCCACCAGGATCGCCGCCAGCGCCCCGCCCAGTAGGTGCCCGCTGGTCCCGGCCGCGACCGGGAAGTTCAGCATCTGCACGGCGAAGATGAACGCGGCGACCAGACCGGCGAGCGGCGCGGTGCGCTCGTCCAGCTCGCGCCGGGCGCCCCGCAGGCTGACCGCGACCGCGCCCGCGGCGACGACGCCGGTGACGGCGGAGACGGGCGCGTCGATGAATCCGTCGGGTACATGCATGAGGGCTCCGCTCCCTGCGGTCCGGTGCCGCCGCGGGCGCCGTGGGCGCGACACGGACGGCAAGGCTGAGAATGTCGTGAACCGCTCAATGATAGGGCCTTATTGCGAACTCTTCGCAAGAGCGCATGCCTCACACCTGCTCAACGCCATCCCGAGGGGGCCCCTTGGGAAAAATATGGGACATTGGATGGCAAAGCTGTACGTATAGGAGGAGTCGTGCCATGCCCCCCGTGATCCACGAGCAGGCCGACGCCTGGCTCGTCAACGACACCCCCGACCTTCCGGCGGTCCCGGTCGACCTGCTGTACGACTCCGAGAAGGACCCGCGCACCATTCACGTCTCGTTCCCCGGCGGCGCCGACTGGGCCTTCGCCCGCGATCTGCTGGAGGGCGGGCTGACGGCCCCCACCGAACGCGGCGGCGTCCGGGTCTGGCCCTGCGGGCGTACGCAGCTGGTGGTGGAGGTGCGTTCGGCGGAGGGCGTGGAGGTGGTGCAGTTCGACAGCGCGCCGCTGATCCGCTTCCTGGACCGCACCCACGCCTGATCCGTCCGCGCCCGGCACGTGTCCGCACCGGCACGCTTACGGCCCGTGTCCCACCGGGCTGGTGGGACACGGGCCGTACGGGCCGGTGGCGGACGGGTCGCACGCGGGGCGGCGCGCGCTCGCCCCCGGTGGCGGACGGGTCAGACGCGGGTCAGCTCGCGCTCGTTCCCGGCGCCTTCACCGGAGGTCTCGCCGAGCTGCTTGCGCAGCCCCTCGCCCTCCACGTCCACGTTCGGCAGCAACCGGTCCAGCCAGCGCGGCAGCCACCAGGCACGGTGGCCGAGCAGGGCGAGGACGGCGGGCACGATCGCCATCCGGACCACGAAGGCGTCGAAGAAGACGGCGATGGCGAGCGAGAAGCCGATCATCTTGACCATCTGCTCGCTGGAGCCGATGAAGCCCGCGAAGACCGCCATCATGATCACGGCCGCGGCCGTGACGACCCGGGCGCCGTGCCGGAAGCCGGTGACGACGGCCTGGCCGGGCTTCTCGCCGTGGACGTACGCCTCGCGCATCCGGGTGACGAGGAAGACCTCGTAGTCCATCGCGAGGCCGAAGACCACACCCACCATGAAGATCGGCATCATCGACATGATCGGACCGGTCTGCTCCACCCCGAAGAGCGAGCCGAGCCAGCCCCACTGGTAGACCGCGACGACCGCGCCCAGGGCGGCGACCACCGAGAGCAGGAAGCCCAGGGCCGCCTTCAGCGGCACCAGCACCGAGCGGAAGACCACCATCAGCAGCAGGAAGGCGAGGCCGACGACGAGTGCCAGGTAGGGCAGCAGGGCGTCGTTCATCTTCTGCGAGAAGTCGATGTTCATCGCCGTGGACCCGGTGACCAGCAGCTCGGCGCCGGTGTCGGACCTGATGTCCTGGCCCGCGTCCCGGATCGCGTGGACGACGTTCTCCGTCTCCACGGAGCTCGGCCGGTCCTTGGGGATCACGGTGACCATCGCGGCGTCACCGGCCTTGTTGAACTGGGCCGGGGTGACGGCGACGACCCCCTTCATGCCCGCGATCTCGTCCGTGACCCGCTTCGCGGCGGCCTTGCCGTCCGAGCTGTCCGCGGTGTCCACGACGACCATCAGCGGCCCGTTGAAGCCGGGGCCGAAGCCCTCGGAGAGCAGGTCGTACGCGCGGCGCTGGGTGGTGCTGGTGGGCTGCGAACCCTCGTCGGGCAGGCCCATCTCCAGGGACGCGGCCGGCACGGCGACGGCGCCGAGGCCCAGGACGCCGACCAGCAGCACCCACACCGGACGGCGCAGCACGAAGCGGGCCCAGCGGGTGCCCATGTTCGGCTTGGCGTCGGGGCGCTGCTCGGCCTCGGCGGCCCTGCGCGCCTTGCGGCCCATGACCAGCTTTCCGGCGAAGCCCATCATCGCCGGGACCAGGGTGAGCGCGATGAGGACCGCGATCACGACCGTACCGGCCGCGGCGAAGCCCATCTTCGACAGCATCGGGATGTTGACGACGGCGAGTCCGGCCAGCGCGATGACGACGGTGAGTCCGGCGAAGACCACCGCGGACCCGGCCGTGCCGACGGCCCGTCCGGCCGCCTCCTCGCGCTCCCGGCCCTCGGCCAGCTCGGCGCGGTAGCGGGAGACGATGAACAGCGCGTAGTCGATGCCGACCGCGAGACCGATCATCATCGCCAGGATGGACGTGGTGGACCCCAGGTCCAGCACGTTCGCCAGCGCGGTGATCGTCGAGACGCCGACGCCGACCCCGATCAGCGCGGTGAGCAGCGGCAGCCCGGCGGCGACCAGTGAGCCGAAGGTGATGACCAGCACCACCGCCGCGATCGCGACGCCGATGATCTCGGTGGCGCCGGTCTCCGGCATCACCTGGAGCGCGTCACCGCCGATCTCCACGGTCATCCCGCTCTTCTGCGCCGCGTGGCCCGCGTCCTCCAGGGCGTCCCGGGTCGCGTCGGTCAGCTCCATCGAGCTGACCTTGTACGAGACCGAGACGTACGCCGTGGTGCCGTTCTTGCTGACGGCCCCGGCGGTGTACGGGTCGCTGACCGAGGCGATCTGCGCGGAGCCCGCCTTCAGGTCGGCGACCGCCTTGCCGACCTCGGCCTTGTTGGCCGCGTCGGTCATCTTCTCGTGGCCGGGGGCCTTGAAGACGACCCGGGCGGTCGCGCCGTCGGCGCTGGCCCCGGGGAACCGCTGTTCCAGCAGGTCGAAGGCGCGCTGCGCCTCCGTGCCCGGTATCGAGAAGGAGCTGGAGGTGGGCGTCGACGCGTAGGCGGCGCCGCCTACGGCGCCCGCCAGCAGCACCACCCAGATCAGGGCGGCGTACCAGCGGCGCCGGAAGGCGAGCCGTCCGAGTCGGTAGAGGAATGTGGCCACGGAGGGGTACTCCCAGGTCGGGTCGTGGGCGGAAGAGGGCGTGCGGTGCCGACCCGACGACGAGAGCGGCGTGTCAGGCGGACCTGGGGAGAGGGTCGTGAGGGGTCGTACGGGGCCGGGCCGCGCGAGAGCGGGCCCGGGGGGAACCGGACCGCTCGGGACAGTCCGGGAGGCCGGGCCGCGCGAGGGCGGGCCCGGGGGTCAGGCTCCGAGGGCGGGGAGAACCACGGAGTCGACGTAGTCAGTCAGGAACGCCTGGTCGACGGAGCGGTCCTCGACCAGCTGCCGGGCGGCGAAAGCGCCGATCAGCATGTGCGGCACGTACGCCAGCGCCGGATTGTCCGGACGCACCTCGCCCCGGTCCACGGCTCGGCGCAGCAGCAGGTCGAGACCGGTGATCTCCGGCTCGATCAGCAGCTCCCGCAGGGCCTGGTGCAGATCGGGATTCTCGTGAACGGCATGGCTCAGACCCCGCATCAGCGCGGAGTCCTTCTCCATCTGGCAGTCGTCGGTGAGGCTCAGCACGGCGTGGAAGTCGCCGCGCAGCGAGCCGGTGTCGATCTCCACGAGGGACACCGGCTTGTTGTGCCGCAGAGCCTTGACGACCAGCTCGGGCTTGCTCCCCCACTGGCGGTAGAGGGTGGCCTTGCTGGAACGGGTGCGGGCGGCGACGGCGTCCATGGTCAGCGCGTCGTAACCGACCTCGCGGAGCAGATCGAGCACGGCGGCGTAGAGCTCACCCTCACGCTCGGGCGTGAGCCGGGTACGCGCCATGTCGGCCTCCTGTTCTCGTACTCGTACGTCAGCGGGTTTCGCACACCAGTCAGTCGAACGAAACTGTTTCGTACACATCGACGGTAACCCCTCCACCGAACGAAACGAAACCGTTTCGCTTGTGTTCCGCACCACAGCCGCCCCACAGCCGCCCCACAGTGCACAAGCCCCCAGCCGCCCCACAGCCCACAAGCCCACAGCCGCGCCACAGCCCGCAGCCGCGCCCTAGCCGTGGCCCCGGCCGCGCGCCGCGCGCCGCGACGCGTGACTCGCCGTGTGCCGTGACGCGTTCTCACCGCCGCGCCCCGGCCCGCCCGGCACCAGGAGTTGCCGGGGCCGTGCCGCGCGGAAAGCATGGGAGGGTGAGTGACGACGTCGCGTATCTCCGTTTCCCGCACCTCCACGACGATCTGCTGTGCTTCGCGGCCGAGGACGACCTCTGGGTCGCCCCCCTCGCCTCCGGGGGACAGCGGCCCGGCCGCGCCTGGCGGCTGACCGTCGACCGGACCAGGGTCGGCCACCCGCGTTTCTCCCCCGACGGCAGCCGGATCGCGTACACGACCTGGCGCAGCCTCGACCCCGAGATCCACCTCGTACCGGTCGACGGCGGACCGGCCCGCCGGCTCAGCTACTGGGGCTCGACCGACACCCGGGTCTGCGGCTGGACCCCCGACGCCGGGGACGCCGCCCAGATCCTCGCCGTGTCCTCGCACAACCAGCCGTTCTCGTACGTCTCCTGGGCCTACAGCGTCCCCACCGACGGCAGCCCCGGCGGAAAACTGCCCTGGGGCCCGGTCTCCGACATCGCGGTCAGCGACATCGACGGCGAACGGCGCACCCTGCTCCTCACCGGCACCCCGCCGCACGAACCGGCCGCCTGGAAGCGCTACCGGGGCGGTGCGACCGGCCGCCTCTGGCTGCACGGCAAGCGGCTGCTCCCGGACATCGGCGGCCACCTCGCCTCCCCGATGTTCGTCGGCGGCCGGATCGCCTTCCTCTCCGACCACGAGGGCGTCGGCAACCTGTACTCCTGCCGCCCCGACGGCACCGGCCTGCGCCGCCACACCGACCACGACGCCTTCTACGCCCGCCACGCCTCCAGCGACGGCCACCGGGTCGTCTACCAGTGCGCGGGCGAGCTGTGGCTGGTGGACGACCTGGCCTCGCCGGACGCGGTACCCCGGAAGCTGGAGGTCCGGCTCGGCGGCCCGCGCACCGGACGGCGCCCCTACCAGGTGCCCGCCTCCAGCCACGTCGACTCGCTGTCCGTGGACGAGACGGGCCGCGCCAGCGCCGTCACCGTACGCGGCAGCCTCTACTGGCTCACCCACCGCGACGGCCCCGCCCGCACCATCGCCGACACCCCGGGCGTCCGGGTCCGGCTGCCCGAGATGCTGGGCAGCGTCGGCCAGGTCGCCTACGTCACGGACGCGGAGGGCGAGGACGCCGTCGAGATCGCGTACCTGCCCCGCGCCAGCGGCGACCGCGCGCCGCGCAGGCTGGCCTCCGGCCTGATCGGCCGGGTGCACGAGATGATCGCCGACCCGGAGGGCGAACGGCTGGCCATCGCCACGAACGACGGCCGCCTGCTGCTCCTGGAGACCGGCGAGGACGCCGAGGACGGCGGCGAGCCCGCCGAGCTGATCCGCTCCATCAACGGCCCCGTCCGCGACCTGGCGTTCTCCCCGGACGGCGCCTGGCTCACCTGGTCGCACCCCGGCATCGGCCGCTCACTGCGCCAGATCAAACTGGCCCGCATCCTGGGCACCGGGGCCCCGGCGATCGTCGACGTCACCAACGGCCGCTTCGAGGACGAGAACCCGGTCTTCACCGGCGACGGCCGCTATCTCGCCTTCCTCTCCTGGCGCGGCTTCGACCCGGTGTACGACGTCCACACCGGCGACCTCTCCTTCCCCCTGGGCTGCCGCCCCTACCTGGTGCCGCTCTCCTCCGCCACCCCCTCGCCCTTCGCGCTGTCCCCCGAGGGGCGCCCGGCGGCGGGCGGCCTCGACCCGGCCGACGACCTCCCCGACACCGGGGCGGGCGACGGCCCCGCGCCGGTCACCGTCGAGTTCGAGGGGCTGGAGAACCGGGTGACGCCCTTCCCGGTCTCCGCGTCGAAGTACTCGGCCCTGTACCCGGTGAGCGGTGGCGGCCTGGTCTGGCTGCGCTGGCCGATCTCCGGGGCGCTCGGTGAGACCTTCGCCAACCCGGCCGACATGTCGGGCCGCCCCACCCTCGAACACTTCACCATCTCCAAGGCCAAGAAGACCGAGCTGGTCGGCCACCTCGACTGGTTCGCGGTCAGCGGCGACGCGAGCCGGCTGGTCGTCATGGACGAGGGCGAACTGCGCGCGGTGCCCGCCACCGAGCCCGGCGACAACGACTCGACCGTCTACCTCGACCTGCGGCGCATCCTGCACGAGGTCGAACCGGCGGCGGAGTGGCGGCAGGCGTACGCGGAGGCCGGGCGCATCATCCGCGCGTACTTCTGGGAACCGGACATGTGCGGCATCGACTGGGACGCCGTGCTCGACCAGTACCGCCCGCTCGTCGAACGGGTCGCCTCCCCCGACGACTTCGCCGACCTGCTGCGCGAGGTCCTGGGCGAGCTGGGCACCTCGCACGCGTACGTGACACCCGCCCGCCGCAACGAGGGACCTCCGCACTACCAGCGGGCGATCGGCCTGCTCGGTGCCAACCTGGTCTGCCGGGACGGCGCGTGGACCGTCCGGCGCATCCTGCCCGGCGACTCCTCCGACTCCAAGGCCCGTTCCCCGCTGGCCGGTACGGGAGTCCGGGAGGGCGCCGTCCTCACCCATGTGGACGGCCGCCCCATCGACCCGGTCACCGGCCCGTACCCGCTGCTCACGGCGGCGGGCGGCACCACGGTCGAGCTGACCTTCCTCCCGGCGGGGGGCGGCAGCCTGCCCCGCCGGGTCGCGGTCGTCCCGCTGGTCGACGAACGCCCCCTGCGCTACCAGGACTGGGTGGCCAAACGCCGCGAGGTCGTGCGGGAGCTGAGCGGAGGCAAGTGCGGCTACCTGCACATCCCGGACATGGGCGGATCGGGCTGGGCGCAGTTCAACCGGGATCTGCGCATGGAGGTCTCGCGCCCCGCCCTGATCGTCGACGTACGTGGCAACGCGGGAGGGCACATCAGCGAGCTGGTCGTGGAGAAGCTGACCCGCACCATCCTCGGCTGGGACCTGACCCGCAACGCCCAGCCCGTCAGCTACGCCTCCAACGCGCCCCGGGGCCCGGTGGTCGCCCTGGCCGACGAGGCGACCTCCTCGGACGGCGACATGATCACCGCCGCGTTCCGCCTGCTGAAGCTCGGCCCGGTGGTCGGCCAGCGGACCTGGGGCGGGGTGGTCGGCATGACCGGCCGGACCCGGCTGGGCGACGGCACGGTGATCACCGTGCCGATGAACGCGGCATGGTTCGACACCTACGGCTGGTCGGTGGAGAACCACGGCGTCGAACCGGATCTGGAGGCCCTGCGCACCCCGCTCGACTGGGCGGAGGGCCGTTACGCGGTGCTCGACGACGCGGTCCGCATCGCCCTGGACCTGCTCGCCGCCCAGCCGGCGGCGGCCCCGCCCACGTACGAGGACGTCCCGGACCGGCGCCGCCCGCCCCTGCCCCCGAGATAGCCGCGATCCGGCCTCGATCCGGTCTTATCCGGTCCGTTGTGAACAGAAGGCCCCGGCCCGCGGAATCTTTCACTCCGCCTGAGGCCGGGGCCTTACGCATCCTGTCCACATCGCCCCGGAACGGGTGACATGATCGGGTTGGGCGATTCGCCGCGCGCGACCGCCACACGTCCAGGACCGGGGAGGGCCGTGATGCGCGATCAACTCCTGGGAAGCCGCTACCGCTTGGTGCGTCAGCTCGGCGAGGGCGGCATGGGGGAGGTCTGGGAGGCACAGGACGAGACCCTGGACCGCCGGGTCGCGGTCAAGGTGATCTCCCTGCTCGCCGGTGGCGGCAGCCGCGGCAGCGAGGCACGGGCCCGCTTCCTGCGCGAGGCCCGGATCACCGCGGGCCTCCAGCACCCCAACGTGGTGACCGTCCACGACCTCGGCGAGAGCGGCACGGAGAACGGCGACGCCCCGTTCCTCGTGATGGAGCTCCTCCAGGGCGAGACCCTGGACGCCAAACTGCGCCGGGGCCCCGTCCCGCTGGCCGCGGCGGCCCGCTGGGCCGCCCAGGTCTGCGACGCGCTCGCCGAGGCGCACGCGGCGGGCGTCATGCACCGGGACATCAAGCCGTCCAACATCGTCATCACCGAATCCGGGACGGTGAAGGTCCTCGATTTCGGGGTCGCGCGCGCCGCCGACCCGTACGCGACCTCCGACCGGCTCACCCGGACGGGTGTCATTGTGGGCACGCCTCCGTACATGGCGCCCGAGCAGGCCCGCGGCAGGCCGGTGCCGGGCAGCGACCTGTACGCGCTGGGCTGCCTGCTCTTCGAACTCATCACGGGCAGGCTGCCGTTCGAGGCGCCCGACGCGATGGGATTCCTGACCGCCCACCTCAGCCAGGACGCCCCCGCCCCCAGCTCGGTGGCCCCCGGCATCCCGGCCCCCTGGGACGACCTCGTCCTCACCCTCCTCCACAAGGACCCGGCCGACCGGTACGCGTCCGCCGGCGACGTCGCCCTCGCGCTGCGGCGCCTGGACCGCTTCCCCGGCCCCGCGCCCGTCTCCGCGACCTCGTCCCCGTCCTCCCCCGCCCTGCCCACGCTCAGGTTCCCGGCGCCCCGGGCCGCGCCGCCACCCGCCCGCCCGAGGCACCCGATCCCGTCCGGGACCTGGCGCGCGGCCGGGATCTGGCTCCTGGTGGTGATGGTGAGCACCCCGCTGGCCGTGGGCAACGCGGACGGCGTCGGGGACGCCCGGGACATCTCCTCGGCCGTCGGCATGATCACCCTCGCCACCGCCGTGTTCATCAGCTACGTGGTGCTCGCGGTGCCCGGCGGGGCCGGGGTCCACCTCCTCGACTGGCGCGCGAAGGCGGCGGCGCTCTTCCGCTTCCTCCCGCCGACGCTTCTCTTCGGCGCCTACGTCACCGCGGCCGCACCGAACGCCGAGTTCCACCCGTATCTCACGAGCGCCGGTTCCTCGCTCGCCCTGGCGGGCCTGCTGGTCCTGGCCGCCGCGCTCACCCCCCGCTCGGGGCGCGGGACGCGCGGGGTGGGCTATGTGTTCCTGGGGCTCAACGCCGCCGCCGTGTTCAACACGGAGATCCTGGTGCTCATGGACGTACGGTTCCCGTACCTCGCCCTCGTCCCGCCGCTGACGGTCAGCCTGGGCGTGACGGTCCTGGCGATCGCCCTGTTCCGCGTGCGCGAGACCGCGACCCGCCGCCCCGTCCGCCAGCCGGACATCGCGTAGTACCCGGAGCACGGGCGGGCTGCCAGAATCGATGACATGACGGACGGCATCGGAGCGGTTTTCGAACAGGCCGGCTGCGAGGGCGCGCTCTGTGTCCAATCGCTGCACGACGCGGCGGAGTTCGGCCTGCGGGCCGACGAACCGGTGGTCCCGGCCTCAGTGGTCAAGGTGCAGGTCGCCCTGGAGGCGGAGACCTGGTTCGCCGAGGGACGGCTCGACCCGCGCGAGCGCGTGACGCTGTCCGCCGCCGACCGGACTCCCGGCCCGGCCGGGATCTCGCTGCTCGATGACGACGCGGTGCTCTCCTGGCGGGACATGGTCGTCCTGATGCTGACGATCAGCGACAACCACACCACCGACGCGCTCCTTCGGCGCATCGGCGTCGAGTCGGTCAACGCGACGGCCGCACGGCTCGGGCTGTCCGGCACGGTGATCCGGTCCGGCCTGCGGACCCTGCTCGACTCGCTCGGCCGGGACATCGGCCGCGCCGACTGGGAGGACTCGGTCACCTGGGCCTCCGGCGCGTCCACGGAGGAGCTGGCACGGGCCGATGACCGGCTCCTCGCCTCCCGCGCCCTGGACCCGCTGCGGGGAAGCCGCACCACCCCGCGCGACATGGCCGGTCTGCTGCGGCTGATCTGGTCCGACCAGGCGGGTCCGGCGGCTGCCTGCGCGCGGGTGCGCGCGGTGATGGCCCGGCAGCTGACCAAGCACCGGATCGCGAGCGGCTTCCGTCTCCCGGCGCGCGTCGCGGCCAAGAGCGGCAGTCTGGTCGGCGTGGTCCGCAACGAGATCGGGGTGATCTCGTACCCCGACGGCCGTCGGTACGCGGCAGCCGTCTTCACCCGCTCCCGGCCGGGCTCGGACGACTCCGCGATCAGTGCCGCCATCGGCGCCGCCACCGCACGGGCCGTCGCCGCGCTGCGGGGAGAGGGTTCCTGAGGGCCGCCCGGCCCTTACCCCTGAGGTAATGGCCCACCGCGGGCGCGCCCCGCATCCTGATGACGCGCCCGCACCCCTACCCCGCGCGAAGGAGCCCGCCCCATGACCGCTTACGGATTCGCCCACCTCCACAGCACCAGCACCCACGCCGACATCCGTACGTACCTGGAGCGCATTCAGGCCACCCTCGACCCCTTCGCGGGCCGCTTCGTCATCCACGGCCCCCCGGCCGAGGTGCTGGAGGGGGCGTGGCCGGGCGGCATGGTGCTGATCGAGTTCCCCGGCCTGGCCGAGGCGCGCGCCTGGTACAACTCGCCCGCCTACCAGGCGATTCTGCGGCTGCGCACCGATCACATCACGGGTGACGTGGTCCTGGTCGAGGGCGTCGGCCCCGGCTACCACCCGACCGCGCGGCTGAACACGCTGTAGCGCTCCCGCCCCACCGCGCCGCCGCCGTAACCACGAACGCCCGTCCCCCGCCCGGCGAGGAGGCGCACGCGGGAATCCCGCCGCTCCCGCCCAGCGCGAAGACCGGGGAGAGCCAGTCCCTCGCCATCGAGCCCTGGGCCGGGCGCCGTCCTCCCCGGTCGGGCGGGCCATGTGCCCTCAACTCCCGTGCCTGTTCGGATCGTTGCTGATGGGCGACAACCTCGGCACACTGTTTCCGGTGCCAACGCCTGGCCGCGGTCCGGACGTTGACGTACGCACGACGGGCGCGCACCCACGGGCGTCCGAAGGCTCGAAATCGCGTCAGCCGCACGCCCGCATGTGGCACGGGAGGGTGGTTTCGGGTCTTCCGCACACTCCGTACCGGAATCGGAGATCACGATGGCGTCGGTGCCCCCGCACAGGGGAGCACCCTCACGCCCACTGCCGAACCGAGGACGAAGATGAAGATCTCCCGCGCCCTGTCGATGCTGGCCTCAGCCGCTGTTCTGGGCACCCTCTCCATGGCAGGACAGGCGGCCCCCGCCTCCGCCGCCTCCTTCGTGGTCAGCGAGGCCCAGTTCAACCAGATGTTCCCGGAACGCAACGCCTTCTACACGTACGCGGGCCTCATCGACGCGCTCGGCGCGTACCCGCAGTTCGCCAACACGGGCAGCGACACCATCCGCAAGCGCGAGGCGGCGGCCTTCCTCGCCAACGTCAGCCACGAGACGGGCGGGCTGAAGTACGTCGTCGAGCAGAACACCGCCAACTACCCGCACTACTGCGACCCGTCCCAGCCCTTCGGCTGCCCGGCCGGCCAGGCCGCGTACTACGGGCGCGGCCCCATCCAGCTGAGCTGGAACTACAACTACAAGGCCGCCGGGGACGCCCTCGGCATCGACCTGCTGAACGACCCGTTCAAGGTGGAGAAGGACCCGGCCGTCGCCTGGAAGACCGGGCTCTGGTTCTGGAACACCCAGTCCGGCGCCGGAAGCATGCCCCCGCACGACGCCATGGTCAACGACAAGGGCTTCGGCGAGACCATCCGCAGCATCAACGGCGCCCTGGAATGCAACGGCAACAACCCGGACCAGCGCGACGCCCGGATCAACCTGTACAAGCAGTTCACCGCCACCCTGGGCGCCGACCCGGGCGGCAACCTCTCCTGCTGACCCCAGCCGACGGGCGTCCCGCCGCCGCCGGACGTCAGGCCGGTCACACCTCAGGGTGTGACCGGCCGCGGCACGCACGGGAACCCGCGACCGGCCTCCCCTCAGCCGGTCCGCGCGACGAGACCCGCTGGCCGACGCCTCGGCACGGACCAGTTGCGGCACGGGTTCGATACACGGAGGCGAGTGCGCGATCATCTGGACCGTGACTCCTCTCTCTCCGTCCGGGCCCGGCGCCGCCACAGGCGACCGGATCAAGGTGTGGTACCGGTTCGTGCCACGTGAAGGCTGGCTTCCCCAGGACACCGAAGGGCTGTGGGCCACCCGGCTGAGCAGGGACACCGCCAGGGTGGAGAACATCCCCTTCCTGCAGAACGGGGTGGCCGAGGGCGAGATCGTCCGGTTCGTGACGGACGCCGACGGGTGCCACTGGGCGAAGGAGCGGGTGGAGGCATCGGGCAACTGCACCATCCGGGTCCTGCCCCTTCCCTCCGGCCCTCTGGGGCGCAGCGCTCGGGCCGTGCACGAGCGGCTGTCGCCCTTCGGCCTGGGCGGTGAGGTCTACAGCGAAGCGTTCCCGCTGGTCGCCTTCACCGTGCCGGCGGACGCGGACCTGAGTGGCGTCAAGGCGTTCCTCGTCCGCGGCCAGGACGACGGGTGGTGGCACTTCGAGGTCGGCTGTGCCACCGATGCCTGGCGCGACGCGTAGGCCGCCCGGCGGCCTACGCCCGGGGCAAGGCCAGCAGGACGAGCAGGACCAGCAGGCACTTCGAGCACTTCGGATGCCTCAGGCACATCGGGCACTTCGGATGCCTCAGGCACATCGGGCACTTCGGATGCCTCAGGCACTTCGGGCGCACAGGGTGGTCACGGCGGCCCGGTGTGCGGCCCGTCGGTTCCCTGAGGGCACCGACGCGGCCGTGCTGGACTTCGCCCCGGCCCCCGGGATCGGCCACTTCGCCTTCTCCCGGCGCCGGGAGACGCTCCTCAGCCTGAGGCCCTCCCGGCCCTCCCGGCCCCCCGCCCCCCCCGGCCCTGGCCCACGACACCTGCCCATGTGCCTGACACCCAATAAACGGAGCATCCCTCCGTTACCGTGGCGGGAGAAGACCCTTGAGTCTTCTTCGGACGTCGGGCAGTTGGGGGACAGCATGATTCTTGTGACGGGTGCGACCGGCACCATCGGCCGGTACCTGGTGCGGGCACTCGCGGAGGCGGGCGCACCCTTCCGGGCGCTGGTACGGGACGCGCGCAAGGGCGAGGAGCTGGGCTGCGCGTATACGGTCGGGGACTTCGACGATCCGGCGTCGATGGAGGTCGCCCTGGAGGGTGTTGACCGGCTTCTGCTCAACAGCGGTGGCGCGCTTCCCGTGGAAGGACGGCAGCCGATGGTCCGGCAGCAGACCGGAGTCATCGACCTGGCACGGACCGCCGGGGTCTCGTGGGTGGTGAAGATATCGGCATGGCAGCCCAGCCCCGACTCGAAACTGTCCGTACGCGCGCATGGGGAGATCGAGCAGCACCTCAAGGACTCCGGCCTGCGGTGGGCCTCACTCCAGCCCACCAGCTACATGCAGAACTTCCTCACCGGTGACGGCGGCTTCGCTCACGGCGCCGCCCTGGAAGGTCCCTACGGTGCGGGGCGCGTGGCCTACATCGACGCCTATGACATCGCCTCCTGTGCCGCGGTGCTGCTGACGGGCCCGGTCCGGGACAGCGCGACGTATGCGCTCACCGGCCCGGAGGCACTGACGCACGAGGTGATCGCCGCCAAACTCGGCGTCCCCTTCCGTGATCTGTCACCTCAGGAGGCGGCGGAGGGCCTCCAGGCACAGGGCCTGCCCCGCTGGTTCGTGGATGACCTTCTGGAGCTCTACGCGGAGATGGCGGCCGGCGCGATGTCGGTGGTGACGCCGGTGGTCCAGGAGCTGACCGGGCGTGCGCCGCGCACGTTCGACGCGTTCCTGGCACAGACGTAGCACACGGCCTCGGAGCCGCCCCGGCGGTGCGACGGCCGCCGTTCGGGAATGACCGGACGGGGCGGGCGCCGTGCCGGCCGGAGCGGCTCCGGCGGCCCGTACGAAGTAGACCCCCGTCCTTCTTCGCACGGGCCGCCGGACGCGGCCCACAGCCCGGGTCCACGCCCGGTTCCACCCGGTTCCACCCGGGTCCGACGACGACTCTGGCTGACCGAATCCAGGATGACCAGACCTGCCTGCCGATCAGGTCCGATGTGGGACGCTACCCGTCCTGACCTGCTGGGATGCCCCGTCCCAAGGTGCGATCATGGGACGGCGACTGGTGGCCGACACGCCATGCTTCGTCCAGCCGGTCGCGATGCCGCACTATTTATGGGCACCGGACGGAATGTATCGGGGGAATCCGTATGCCGCGTTGGAAAGAGCTTCCGGACGAACTCACCACCAGTGAGCAGCAGCTCCTCGTCCAGCTCCGCAGGTTGAAGGACCACAGTGGCCTGAGCCTGGCCGCCCTCGCGGGCCGGACCAGCTACAGCCGCTCCTCGTGGGAGCGGTACCTGAACGGAAAGAAGCCCGTCCCGCGCAAGGCCGTCGAAGAGCTGGCCGAGGTCTGCGGTACGGAACCGACGCGGCTCGTCGTGCTGTTCGACGTCGCCGAGCGGGCCCGCGCCAAGGAGGCGGGGCGGACGGACGGGGCTCCGCAGGGGCGGTCCTCCGAGCGGGAGACCGCGGAGGGGACCGGGTCGGCGAAGGCTCCGGACGCGGAAGCCGGGGCGGGGAAGCCGGTGGACGCGGAACCCGTGGGCGCGCAGACCCCGGACGCGAAGACCGTGGACGCGCAGACCCCGGACGCGAAGACCGTGGACGCGCAGACCCCGGACGCGAAGACCGTGGACGCGCAGACCCCGGACGCGCCGACCCCGGACGCGGAATCCGTGGACGCGAAGACCGTGGACGCCGGTGCCCCGGTGGCGGAGCAGAGGGAGGGGGCGCGGCCCCCGGAGCCGGAGCCGGCACCGTCGCGGGACGGGGGCCCGCGCCGGAACGGCCGTACGGTGCCGCTGGGCTGGGCGGTCGGCACGGCGGTCGTGGCCGTCGCGGCGGCGTTCGGGGCCGGGATGCTGACCGGCGGCGCCCGGGGCGGAGCCGACGCGCCGGAGGCCCGCCCCAGCGGCGTGGTGGCGGCCGGGGCGGGATACCTGCGCGGCCGGACCTACCCCTGTGCGGTGCGACGTGAGCACCGCGAACTGCGGGCGGGGCACAGCGACACCCGCGAGATGCTGCTCGACATCAACAGCACCGGCTTCGACGTGGTGGAGGCGCAGTGCCTGCTGCGCGAGAAGGGCTTCGACCCCGGGGCCACCGACGGGCTGTACGACGAGCGGGCCAAGGGCGCGGCCAAGAAGTTCCAGCAGGCCCGCCGCCTGGTCGTCGACGGGATCATCGGCCAGGACACCTGGCGGGAACTGCGCAGATGACGGCTTCCACGGCGGGCGGGCACCTGGCGGAGGAACTCCGCGCGATCAGGGAACGGTCCGGGCTGAGCCTGGCCGCGCTGGCGGCCCGTACCCCGTACAGCAAATCGTCCTGGGAGCGGTACCTCAACGGGAAGAAGCCCGTGCCGCGTCAGGCGGTCCAGGCCCTGTGCGCACTCACCCGGACACCGCCCGGCAGGATGCTGGCGCTCTGGGATCTGGCCGACGCGGAGTGGAGCGGCCGGGCCCGCGCCCTCTCCGCTCCGCGCACGGGTCCGGCGCGCCCGCCAGAGCCGCAGGCGTACGGGGAGGAGCAGGAAGCGCCGGGCGCCTCCGCCGCGCCGGGCGCCTCCGACGTGCCGGGCGCCTCCGACGTGCCGGGCGCCTCCGGCCGAGCGCCCTCCGCCGCCGCCCGGCCGGGCGTGCGGAGGTGGGCGGTCACTACGGCGGCCGTCGCGGCGGTCGTCGGGGCGACGGTGGCGGCGGGCGCCCTCGTCGGCGGAGCCCCGAAGGAGCCGGACCGCCCGGACCGGACCGGGGCCGTCACGGAGCGGCTGATCCGTAACCCCGGCTGCCGGGCGGACAGTTGCGAGGGAAGGAATCCGGTCGCGATGGGGTGCGGCGGAGCCGGGATGATCACCACGCTCGCCACCCACACCGCGTCCGGCGGCCGGCGTCTGGAGCTCCGTCACGCCGCCCTCTGCCACGCCGTGTGGGTGCGGACCACCGGGCTGCGGCCCGGCGACCGGGTCGAGCTGTCGCTGCCGACCGGGCGCTCCCAGCAGGTCAGCGCCGAGGGCACGCACGACACCGGGCGGTACCTGTCGACCCCGATGGCCGAAGGCGACGGCAGGTCCGGCACCCGGATCTGCCTCACGGTGCCGGGTGGCCGCCAGGAGTGCTTCACGGGCTGAGCGTCCGGCCGGTCCGCAGCGCTGCGGACCGGCCGGACGCCCCGGTGTTCTGCTCGCCCCTCACGGCTCCTGGCGCTCAGGAGCCGAGACCTCAGGCGTAGGCGTTGGCGAACCGCTTGAACGCGCTCCTGGTGCCGTCACCGGCGATCCCGTCGATGCCGCCCGTGTAGCCCCACTGGGCCTTCAGCCAGCGCTGCATCGCCTTGACGGTGTTGGGGCCGGGGTCGCCGTCGATCGCACCGGTGTAGCCGTAGTGCGCCTTGAGGAAGCGCTGCATCGCCTGCCAGCTTCCGGTGCCGAGCTGGCCGTCGATGGCGCCCGTGTAGCCCCAGTAGGTCTTCAGCCAGCGCTGAACCGACTTGGCCTGCGTGGTGCTGAGGCCCATGTTGTTCACCGCGAGCGGAGTGACGGCCGTGGTGGCCGCCGCCTGCGCCGGGTGTCCGGTCGCCGCGAAGCTGGTGCCCGCAGCGGCCACGCCGCCTCCGGCGATCGCGACCGCCGTGGTGGCGGTGACGAACATCCGCGTCATCCTGCGCATGTCTTGTTTCCCTCCCCTTGGGTCGAGCCGACCCCCCGGCCGGCTCTGCCACCAGGTTGCGGGGCGAGGCGTCCGGGCCGCCACGGCCGCTGGCAAGGTGACGCGTTCCTGGGACGTTCCACGCTCCGGCCTGCGGGGACGGGGCATGGGGTGAGGGGGCGGCGGGACACCGGGGAGGGTGGGACGAATCCGGCAGATCGGCTTCCGTTCAGCGGCCGGACCGGGTTCCGCTCCGCCGCACCGGATTCCGCTCCGGGCCTCCGCGAAAGGGGCGTGCCCGGCCTTCCGGGCACGCCCCTCACAAACAACTCACGGACCGCTCACGGGCAGCTCACGGACCACTCACGGGCAGCTCACCGGCAGTTCACGAAAGAACGCGCGATCCCGGAGGTCCGACGGCAAGACCGGTTCAGCGGCCGTCGCGACGGCCGCGGAGGTCGTCCGCCGCCTCGCCCGCCCGGCGGCGGCCCTGCTTCGCGGTGTCCGAAGCCCGGTCGGACGCGTCCCGCAGCCGCTCCTGGGCCTCGTCGCCCATCCGCTCCCGGCGGTCCTGGCCCTGGTCGTTGCCCTGACCGCTCTGCCCGGCCCGCTTCCTGGCCTCCTCGGCGAGCTGCTGCGCCTTGTCCTTGAACTGGTCTGCGATACCCATGCGGTGTCACTCCTCGTGGGTGCGTGGGGGACGGTCCATGAGGACCGCGTTCAGCCTCGCAGCCCCCGGCGGGCATCGCATGTCGATCACTTACGCTGCGTGTTCGCCGCCCTCGCGTCCTGGTCGGCGGCGCCTCCGGCACCCACCAGCCCCTTGCTGATGCCGTCCAGCCGGGGGGCGAACTTGCGCACCTCCCGCTGGCCGACGACTCCGATCAGCGTGGGCAGGTAGCCCCGTACCGACTGCATGCCGCGCAGCCACCACTGCGCGTACACGTGCGGGGCCCGACGCTCGATGCCCGCCACGATCCGGTCGACGGCGGGCCCCAGCGGGTACGTGCGGTTCGCGGGCCAGGGCAGCCGCTGGCGCAGCTCCCGCATCACGTCGTCCTGGTCGGCGCCGCGCACCATGTCCGTATCGGTCCAGGACAGGTAGCCGACGCCCACCTTCACGCCCCGGTAGCCGACCTCGGCGCGCAGGCAGTGCGCGAACGCCTCCACACCCGACTTCGACGCGCAGTACGCCGTCATCATCGGGGCCGGGGTGATCGCGGCCAGCGAGGCGATCTGGAGGAAGTAGCCGCGGCTCTCCATGAGCACCGGCAGGAACGCCCGCCCGGTCACCGCGCCACCGATCAGGTTGACCTCGATGACCCGCCGCCAGGCCTCGGGGTCCGAGTCGACGAACGGCCCGCCCGCGGCGACCCCGGCGTTGGCGACGACGACGTCGACCTTCCCGAACCGCTCCTTGACCTCCTGGGCGACGCGTGCCATCGCCTCGTGGTCGGTGACGTCCGCGAACCAGTGGTCGCTCTCCGTGTGCAGCCGCTCGGAGACCTTCTTCAGCTCGTCCGGTTCCAGGCCGACCAGCGCGAGCCTGGCGCCGCGCGCCGAGAGCTTGCGGGCCAGCAGCTCCCCCACCCCGCGTGCCGCGCCGGTGACGACGACGACCTGTCCTTCGAGACTCCGCCTGCCGCTCATGCGACCTCCTTCTTCTCGGCCGTGCCGTCCGTGCCTTCGTCCGTGTTCCGGGTGCCTGCCGGGAGGTACGCGGTGACCAGTTCCCGGATCTTCGCCGTGACGGCCTCCGGCGCCTCCACGGGAGTCATGTGGCCCAGACCCGTCAGTTCGGTGAGCCCCAGGCCCTCGGGCAGCGCCGCCGTGATGGCGCGGGCGTGCCCGATCGGCGTCAGCCGGTCCGCGGTGCCCGCGACCACGGCCGTGGGCACCCTCAACTCCTTCACGCCCGCGTCGAGATCGAGATCGGCGAGGACCTTCCCCCAGCCCGACCTGGCCGACCGCGGGCAGGCGTGCACGATCCGGGCGCAGAGGGCGACGCGCTCCGGGGCCGCCCCCGCTCCCATCGTGGCGTACTTGAGCACCCGGCGCGTGAGCGGAGTGACCGGGCCCAGCGGGGCCGCGGTCGCGAGGATCGCGCGGGTTCCCGCGGTCCGGACCTTCCCGGCCGGGAGCGGCAGCACGGTCGACGCGCCGGGCAGCCGTGAGCTGCCGGTGCTGCACAGCAGTACGGCGGCGGCGCGCTCGCGGAGCCCGGCCCGGCGGGCGGCTGCCATGATCGTCATGCCGCCCATGGAGTGCCCGGCGAGCACCGCCTTCTCCCCCGGTCCGAGGGTGGCGGCGAGCACCGCTTCGAGATCGTCGGCGAGGGCGTCGGTGCTGTACTCCCCGGGGGCGACGGCCGGGGAGCCCCCGTGACCGCGCTGGTCGTAGGCGACCACCCGGTGGTCCGCCGCGAGGGCCCTGATCTGCGCGTCCCAGAAGCGGGTGCTGCACGTCCAGCCGTGCGCGAGGACCACGGCGGGGGCGCCGTCCGGGCCGTGCACCTCGACGTGCAGACGGGCGCCGTCGGCGGAGCGCACGGTCAGTTCACGCGCCGGTACCGGCGGGGCGTCGGCGCGCCGCAGCAGCCGGCTCATCCCACGACCTCCTCGGTGAGCGGGGCCTGCGCTCCGGCGCCGGGCGCCTGCTTCGGAGGCCGCACGACCTGATACTCCGTCAGGTCGACCGTGCGGGTGGCGCGGCGGAAGTCGGCGGTGGTGCCGGGCCAGACCGTGGTGTTGCGGCCCTCGGCGTCCAGGTACCAGCTGTCGCAGCCGCCGGTGTTCCACACGGTGCGCCGCATCCGCTCCTGCACCCGGCGGTTCCAGGAGCCGAGCGCGGAGGGGCGCGCGTCGAGGGCGACCCGGCCGCCCAGCACGTCCAACTGGCGTACGTAGTCGGCCAGGTAGTTCAGCTGGGACTCGATCATGAGGATCATCGAGGAGTTCCCGAGCCCGGTGTTCGGGCCGATGATCGACAGCCAGTTGGGGAAGCCCGAGACGGTCGCGCCGCGCAGCGACTGCACCCCGTCCTTCCAGTGCTCGGCCAGGGTGATGCCCTCGGCGCCCACCACGCGCTCGGCGATCGGCATGTCCGTGACGTGGAAGCCGGTGCCGAAGATGATGACGTCGGCCTCGGTCTCCGTGCCGTCGGACGCGACGAGCGTGGAGCCGCGCACCTCGGCCAGCCCGGAGGCGACCACGTCCGTGTTGGGCCGCGCGAGCGCCGGATAGTAGGTGTTGGAGAGCAGGATGCGCTTGCAGCCGATCCGGTACGAGGGGGTCAGCCTGGCCCGCAGCGCCGGGTCCTTGATCGCCCGCGCCATGTTGGCCTTGGCTATCCTCTCGACCAGGCCCAGCTCGCCGGGGTGCTTGGTGAAGGCACTGACCTGCAACTCCCTTATGCCCCACAGCAGTCCGCGACGGGCGGCGCCGGTGGCCGGCAGGGTGCGGTGCAGCCAGCGCTCGATGCCGCTGATCTTCCGGTCCATGCGCGGCATGACCCAGGGCGGGGTGCGCTGGAAGAGCGTCAGGCGGCCCGCCGTCGGCTGGATCGCGGGCACGATCTGGATGGCGGAGGCTCCGGTGCCGACGACCGCGACGCGCTTGCCGCTCAGGTCGGCGCCGTGGTCCCAGCGGGCCGAGTGGAAGACCTTGCCGGGGAAGCCGGCCAGGCCGGGTATGTCCGGCATCTTCGGGTCGGAGAGCGGACCGCAGGCCGAGACCACGAGGTCGGCGGTGAGAGTGGCCCCGTTCGCCGTCTCGATGACCCAGCGCAGCTCCGTACCGTCCCAGCGCATGACGGTCACCTCGTGACCGAGCCGGATGTGCGGGCGCAGCCCGAAGGTGTCCGCGACGTGCTCCAGGTAGGCGCGGATGTGCCGCTGCCCGGAGAAGGTGCGCGGCCAGTCGGGGTTGGGTGCGAACGAGAACGAGTAGAGGTGGGACGGTACGTCGCAGGCGCAGCCCGGATAGCTGTTGTCGCGCCAGGTGCCGCCGACCGAGTCGGCGCGTTCCAGGACGACGAAGTCCGTGATGCCTTCGCGGCGCAGCCGGACCGCGGCCCCGAGGCCCCCGAATCCGGATCCGATCACCGCCACCCGTACGTGCTCGTGCTCGGCCATGCTGCCGCCTCCTGCGGTACGTCACACGACTCTGCCAGCAATCACTGGCAATGTTGGGAGAGTAGAGCAGCTCCGTACCGATGGGTAGGGGTACGACGGGGGAAAGTTACCGGCGGTACAACATAGGGTGCGGGTGTGGCCGAAGGACGCGAGAAGCGTGACGAGCAGCGTGAGTACCGCATGGCGGAGCTGGCCGAGAAGGCCGGGATCCCCGTGCGGACCGTGCGCTTCTACCGGGAGCGCGGGCTGATCTCGCCGCCCCGCCGCGAGGGGCGCATCGCCTGGTACGACGACCGGCACCTGGCCCGGCTGCGCACGATCACGGGCCTGCTGGAGCGCGGCCACACCCTGACCGGGATCGCCGACCTGGCCCGCACCTTCGAGAGCGGGCGGGACGTCGCCGAGGTGCTGGGGCTGGGCGAGCCCACCGAGGAGACCCCGGTCCACCTCACGCCCGAGCAGCTCGCGGACTACTTCGAGGGCGAGACGACCACCGAGAACCTGGCCACCGCCCTCGAACTCGGCTACCTCGCCACCGACGGCGAGGAGATCGTCCACATCAGCCGCCGCCTGCTGGACGTGTCGTCCGAGCTGGTACGGGAGGGCGTGCCGCTCGCGACGGTCCTGGCGGCCGGGCGCCGGGTCCGCGCCCACGCGGACGCGCTCGCGGAACTCTTCGTGCACGTCCTGCGGGACCACAGCGACGACCCCGAACCGCCCCAGCTCCGCCCGCTGGCCCGCGCGGTGGTGGACGCCGAACTGTCCATGGCCCTGGACCGCCGGCTGCGCCAGCCCCCACCTGCCGAACCGCCCGCGGGCGGGGCCGCGGAGGGCGCCGGGGAGCCCGGCTGACGGCCGGCGGCCCAGGGCCGGGCACGGGAAGTTCCTTGATCGCACGCCGGAATACTGCCCGGCCTGAACCTCCTTGCACGCCCTCCCGTTCGACCGCTCTCCCGTTCGAGCGCCTCACCGTTCAAGGCTCCGGGAAGCGGCGGGCGGGGAGCCTTCCCTCCCCGTCGCCCGTGCCCGCTCCCCCGCACACGGCCGGCCGGCAGGCGTGCCCCCACGAGCGGCCGGTCAGGGCGTTCCGGGTTCTCCGGCCACCCCGGCGGGTTCCGCCCGGGAAGCTCCGCGGGAGCGGGGCCAGGACCGGGACCTGCCGGTCAGTTTCCGTAGACGGCGGTGACCGGAGCGTGGTCGCTCCAGCGTTCCGCGTGGGTGGCGGCGCGCTCCACGTACGCCTTCGCGGCGCGTCCGGCCAGGCCCGGCGTCGCCACCTGGTAGTCGATCCGCCAGCCGGTGTCGTTGTCGAAGGCCCGGCCCCGGTAGGACCACCAGGAGTACGGGCCTTCCTGGCCGGGGTGGAGGGAGCGTACGACGTCGACGTACCCGGCCTCGTCGAAGACCCGGGTCAGCCACGCCCGCTCCTCGGGGAGGAAGCCGGAGTTCTTCTTGTTGCCCCGCCAGTTCTTCAGGTCGGCCTCCTGGTGGGCGATGTTCCAGTCGCCGCAGACCAGCACCTCACGGCCCCCGGCCGCGGCCCGCTCCTTCAGGCCCTTCAGGTACGGGAGGAACGCGGCCATGAACCGCTCCTTCTCCTCCTGCTTATCGGTGCCCACCTCGCCGGAGGGCAGATACAGACTGGCGACCGTGACGCCCGGCAGGTCGACCTCGGCGTAGCGCCCACTGGTGTCGAACTCGTCACTCCCGGCGATACCGAACCCGCCGAAGCCGACCTGCACCCGCTCCGGCGCGCGCCGGGTGTAGAGGGAAACCCCTGCCCGCCCCTTGGCGGCGGCCGGTGCGTGCACGGTGTGCCAGCCCGCCGGATCGCGTACCTCCTCGGGCAGCTGGTGCGGTTCGGCCCGCACCTCCTGGAGGCAGATCACATCGGCTTCGGTCCGGGCCAGCCACTCGGCGAAGCCCTTCTTGGCGGCGGCACGGAGCCCGTTGACGTTGACGCTGGTCACTGTGTACAAAACATGCCCCTACGGCGGTAGGTGTTCCTGCTGAGCCAGGTTGCCACAGTCGCGCCGGACCCGGCCCGCACCGCCCGCGGACCAGGGGCTCAGCGGACCCGGCCCACGCCCACGTAGAAGCCGCTGCGCTCCTGGACCGGTGCGGGTTCCCCGCGGTACCACTCCGTGGCGAAGACCAGGCCGGGCTCGACCAGCTCCAGGCCCTCGAAGAACGGCTCGACCTCGCTCCGGGTCCGCATCCGCAGCGCGATCGCCCCCTTCTCGTACGCTGCCTCGGTCGCCGCCCGGAGCTCCGGGTGCTGGTCGGCCGTGCCGTGCGAGAGCACCAGGTAACTGCCCCTGGGCAGGTGGCCGACCAGCGTGCGGGCGAGGCCGTACGGGTCCTGGTCGTCCGGCAGGAAGTGCATCAGCGCGATGAGCGAGAGGGCGACGGGCCGGTCGAAGTCGAGCAGCGCACGGGCGTGCTCGATGATCGTTTCGGGCTGTCGCACATCGGCGTGGATGTAGTCGGTGGCACCCTGCGGCGTGCTGACCAGCAGCGCCTCCGCGTGCCGCAGCACGATCGGGTCGTTGTCCGCGTAGACGATCCGGGCGGCGGGCGCGATCCGCTGGACGATCTGGTGGAGATTGGGCTCGGTGGGGATGCCGGTGCCGATGTCGAGGAACTGGTCCACACCGTTGCGGGCCAGCCAGGCGGAGGCCCGGTGCATGAAGGCCCGGTTCCGCGCCGCGTTGCCGCGCGCCTCCCCGGGCAGCTTCTCCGCCACCGCCTGGTCGACGGGGTAGTTGTCCTTGCCGCCCAGCAGCCAGTCGTAGACGCGTGCGGGGTGGGGCTTGCTGGTGTCGATCCGGGGCTCGGGTGTGCCGACCGGCACGGGGCACCTCCTCGCGGGCTTCCTCGCTCGTGCGAACGTGCCCAGCGTAGGTGACACGATTCCCGGGGCGCGAGACAGGGCTCGTAAGATCATCGGTCCGGAGCATGGCCTCCGGACACGACCCGGCGAGACGGGGAGGCGGGGAAGCGGCGATGGAATTCCGGTTGCTCGGCAGGGTGGGCGCCGCCACCGGGGCGGGCGAGCTCCAGCTAGGTCCCGCCAAGCGGCGCAGCGTGCTCGCCGCGCTGCTCCTCAAGGCCAACTCCCCTGTATCCGTGGAGCAGCTGATCGACACGGTCTGGGACGCGACGCCGCCCGCCCACGCCCGCACGGTCGTCCAGGGCCATGTGTCGCGGCTACGGGCCCTGCTGTCCTCGGCCGGTGCCGGGGAGCACGGGGTGGGCCTGATGACCCGGGGCCCGTCGTACGTGTTCGAAGTGCCGGAAACACTGCTCGACACCCACCGCTTCGAAGGACTGGCCCGGCGCGGCAGGTCCCGGCAGCGGCCCGCCGACGCGGTGGCCGACCTCGGTGAGGCGCTCGCCCTCTGGCAGGGCCCGGCGCTCGACGGCACCGCCCCGAGCACCTCGCTGCGGGCCGCCGCGCAGGCGCTGGAGGAGGCCCGGCTGGAGGTCACGGAGAGCCTGGCGGGAGCGTACGAACGGCTCGGGGACCGGGCGAGTGCGGTGGCGGTGCTCCAGGCGGAGACGGCGGCACACCCGCTGCGCGAATCGCTGGCCGAGGCGCTGGTCGTGGCGCTGGACCGGGCGGGGCGCCGGTCGGACGCGCTCGACCACTACCACCGCACCCGCCGCCTGCTCGCCGACGAACTGGGCATCGACCCGGGGCCGGGGCTGCGCGGGGCGTACGAGGCGGTCCTGTGCGGCGGGGCGGCAGGAGCGCCGAAGGCGGCGGAAAGGGAAGGGACACGTTCCGGTGCGGAGCCTGGCCCCGCGAAGGAGAGCGCGGCTCCGGGCGGGGCGGGGCCCCGGCTGCTGCCACGCGGGGTCCGGGGCTTCCTCGGCCGGGACGCGGAGCTGGACACGCTGGACCAGATCACCGGGGCAGGCACCCTCGCGCTGGTCACCGGCCCCGCCGGGGTCGGCAAGACCGCGCTCGCGCTCCACTGGGCGCACCGCGCGCAGTCCCGCTACCCGGACGGCACGCTCTTCGCCGATCTGCGCGGCTTCGGCGGCGTACCGGCCGAACCGGCCGAGACCGTACGGGAGTTCCTGCTCGCGCTCGGGGTGCCCGCGCGCGGACTGCCCGAATCCGCAGCCTCCGCCGCCGCCCTGTACCGCGAGCTGACCGCCGAGCGCGCGCTCCTGATCGTCCTGGACAACGCGCGCGGCACCGACCAGCTCCGCCCCCTGCTGCCCGCCGGGACCGGCTCGGCCGTCCTGGTCACCTCACGCACCCGGCTCGGCGGCCTGATCGTCGAGGAACTGGCCCGGCCGCTGCCGCTCGACGTCCTCGGCCCCGCCCCCGCCGCCGCGCTGCTCGCCGCGGCGGTCGGCGAGGAACGGGTGGCGGCCGAGCCCGAGGCGGCGGACCGGCTCGCCCGGCTCTGCGACGGACTGCCGCTCGCGCTGCGCATCACCGCGGCCCAGCTCGCGGCCAGGCCGCACTGGCGGCTCGCCGATCTGGCGGCCGAACTCGCGGACGAGCAGCGGCGGCTGGCCCTGCTCTCGCTCGACGACGCGGAGGACTCGGGGGTCGCGGCGGCCCTCCGGATCACGGTCCAGGGGCTGGCGCCGGAGGCGGTGCGGCTCTTCGCCCTGCTCGGGGTCGTGCCCGGACCGGACCTGGACCGGTACGCCGCCGCCGCGCTGCTCGACAGGCCGCCCGCCGTGGCGGCCGAGGCACTGGACCGGCTCGCGGGGGCCCATCTGGTGACCGAGCACGCCCCCGGCCGCTACTCCCTGCACGACCTGGTCCGGCTGTACGCGCGCGGCCTCGTCACCGATGACGGGGCGCTGCTGCGGCTGCTGGACAGCTGCACGGCCACCGCGCTCGCCGCGTCGCTGGCCGCCGAACCCGGCGAGAAACCGTGCTGCGTCCTGCCCCAGGGGGCGGCGGACCTCCCGGTGCGGACGTTCGCGGACCGGGACGCCGCCCTGCGGTGGTACGCGGCGGAGCGCGAGAACCTGGCCGCCGCGGTCACCGCCGCCCGCGCGGCGGGCCATGACGACCGGGCCTGGCGCCTGGTCGTACTCCAGTGGCCGTACGTGCTGTGGAGCGTCCGGGACGGCTGGGCACCGCTGCTCGAACAGGCCCTGGAGGCGAGCAGGCGGCTCGACGACCCGGCCGCGGAGTCCCGGGTACGGGCGCTGCTGGGCTGGGTGCTGACCCGGGAGGGGCGGCTCTCCGAGGCGCTGGCCCAGCTGGAGCTGGCGCCCGCCCTCGCGGCCCGCGCGCACGACCCGTCGAGCGAGGCGATCGCCCTGATCAACCTGGCGGTGGCGCTGGACGCGGACGGGGTCACCGACACCTCGCTGCACCATGTCACCCGGGCGGTCCGGCTGGCCCGCGAGGCCGACGACGTACTCACCGAACTCCTCGCCCTCCAGCACCGCACGTACCAGCTCCTGGCCCGGGGCGACATCGCGGCGGCGGAACGCTGCACGGCGTACGCGCTGGCGCTCGACGACCACGGGGTGACGACCGGCCTGGGCGTGATGCGCCGGGCCACGCTGCGGCTGAGCCGGGGTGAGGCGCTGCTGGCGCTGGGCGAGCGGGAGGGGGCGGAGATGTGCGCACGCCAGGCCCTCGCCGAGGCCACTCGCCAGGATTTCCAGGAGGGCGTGAACCGGGCCAGGTCCCAACTCGCCGCCCTGGGACGGCCGGTGGCCCCGCCGGTGCGTCCGGAGGGCGACGACCGGTCCGTTTTGTCTCCCTGACCGGATGGACCCTGCAGCTTGTGGGCGGGTCGCCGGAAGGCTCCCGGAGGGTGGTTCGGTGCGGGTTCGTACCAGATTGCCATCCCCTCTCAACCGGGCTGCACGTTCCGGACGCATCGACCGTATGGTCCCGGTGCCGCGGGGGCGGCAGTCTTCTCATCAGAAGGAAGGGGCCACCGGAGAATCCCGGGGGAACCGAACCGAAACGATCCGGACCGACCCGGCCCGGAGCTGATCGAGATGTGGGGAGACACGCTCATGCGCAACGTGATCCGAGTGGTGGCAGTGGCAGCGGCGGCGGCTTTCGTCCTGGGCGGCGCGAGCGCCTCCTACGCGGCGGACGGTACGGCGACGCGGGCCGCCTCGTTCTCGACCACCTCGGCCACTCCTCTCCCCGCGCCCGACGGCAACGAGACCGGCTGGGGTGAGCCGAGCTGCACCGTCCGGCCCCTCCCGGCCGGCTGCCCGGTCCAGTAGCCCTCGGCCCGAACGCGCTTCGGCCCCAATGCGCTTCGGCCCGAACGTCCCACCTCGGCCGTCCGCGCTCCGGCCGCGCTTCGGCCGCGCACCTCGGCCCGGTCCGCACCTCGGCCTTACGCAATTCGGCCCGCGCACCCCTCAGTTACGCCCTTCGGCCCTACGCGATTCGGACTGTACGCATCTCAGTTGCGCACCTCGACCCGTATGCACCTCAGTTGCGCACCCCGGCCCGGTACGCGCCGCAGCCCTCGGCCCGTACGCCCGGAAGAACCCCGTTCGAGCCCCTACCTCAGGGAGATGATCCTCGTGCACGCGTTTTCGAGCTCCGTCAACGACCCGTTCTTCGACCGCTTCTACGATCCCCGCCACGACGATGAGGGCGGTCCGGCCGCCGACGGCGCCCTTCCCTGGCCGGACATGGGCCCGGAGCAGGTCGCGGTGCTGTGACCGGCACGGCGCCCGCCCCCGTGGTTCCGTGACCCGTCCCCGGCCCGGCCCGGCCGGTTCCGCACCACCGGTGACGTGCCTGACCTGCTGATCCGCGTCGTGCCTCGCGACCTCTCGCGCCTTCGCGGTCCCTCGCGGTCCTCCACCGGTCCTTCGTAGTCCTTCGTCGTTCCTCGTGGCCCTTCGTGGCCCGTCGCGTTCCGTCGCGTTCCTTCCCAGCTCTTCCTCGCACCGCACGGCGCTTCATGGTGCTTCACCGCCCTGCACAGCGCTTCAGGCCCCTCGCGGTGAGCCTCCCGCTTCTTCGGGCAGCCCGCTCCCGCGCCGCGCCGCGCTCCCACCCTTCCGTACCCCGCCCTGTCCGCCCCGCACCGGCCGGCCGGCGATCCGTCACGCCGCCGTGCCCCGGCGCACCCCGAGGAGAATCCCGTGGAGAGAATCAACCACCTCGCCTACTGCCGGGCGGACGAGCCGTTCTACGAGAGCAACGACACCGCCCGCACCGGTCCGGCGTTCCCCGCCACCGACCGCCCCGCCCCGCCCGGCTGGCGCCGCACCGAGAGCAGCGTCTGGCTCTACGTGCACCCCGACCACGTACAACTGCCCGCACAGGGCTGGAAGATCCACGTCTCCGCCACGGCCTCCGACGCCGCCGAGGTCATCGACACGGTCTGGGACTACTGCGTCTCCCGCTCGCTGTCCTTCAAGTTCCTGCCCCACCCCCAAGTGCACCGGGCGATGAACGCGAAGTACGCGCCCCGGGGCAGCAGCGGCAAACTCATCACCCTCTACCCGGTCGACGAGGCCGACCTGAGGCGCACCCTCGACGACCTCGATCCGCTGCTCGCCGGGCGCCCCGGCCCGTACATCCTCAGCGACCTGCGGTGGCGGGAAGGCCCCCTCTACCTGCGCTACGGCGGATTCGCCCGCCGCGAGTGCCTGACCGAGAACGGCGACCGGAGCCCCGCCGTCTCCCGCCCCGACGGGGTCCTGGTGCCCGACGAGCGCACCCCGGTCTTCCAGGTCCCCGACTGGGCGCCGGTGCCCGACTTCGTCGCCGCGCAGATCGACGCCCATGACGCGGCCCAGGACGACCCCGCCTTCCCGTACACGGTGGAGCGGGCCCTGCACTACTCCAACGGCGGGGGCGTCTACCTCGCCACCGACGACGCGACCGGCCGCCAGGTCGTGCTGCGGGAGGCCCGGCCGCTCGCCGGGCTGGACGGCGCGGGGGACGACGCGGTCACCCGGCTGCACCGCGAGGCCGCCACCCTGCGACGGCTCGCCCACCTGGACTGCGTGCCCGAACTGCTCGGCACGTTCACCGCCTGGGAGCACCACTTCCTGGTCCAGGAATACATCGAGGGAGAGACCCTCCAGCGCTTCACGGCCACCGCCAACCCGCTGGTCAGACCGCACGCCGCCGCCCAGCAGCGGCAGGAGTACGCGGACCGGGCGCTGGACATCCTCGATCAGCTGGAACGCGTCCTGGAGGCCGTCCACGCGACCGGCACCGTGTTCGGCGACCTGAGCCCCACCAACGTGATGGTCCGCCCGGACGGGCGCGTCGCCCTGGTGGACTTCGAGATCTCGTACCGGCCCGACGCGGGTGAGGCCGTGCCCAGCATCGGCACCCCCGGGTACGTCGCCGCACACGCCACCGGCTTCGACCGCGACCGTTACGCCCTGGACTGCCTGCGGCTCTCGCTGTTCCTGCCGCTCACCATGACGCTGGAGCTGGACCCGGCCCGCGCCGGACAGCTCGCCGAGGCGGCGACCCGCCTCTTCGACCTTCCGGAGGAGTTCCCGAGCCGGGTGAGCGCCGGACTCACCCCGCCGGGCGTCACCGCCCGCACCGATCGCTCCGTGCCCGAACTCTTCGCCGCCACCGCCGCCGAACCGGCCTCGGCGCACGCCCGCGAGCTGGAGGAACGCCTGGTCGCCGCGATCCGTTCCGCCGCCACGCCCGAACGCACCGACCGGCTCTTCCCCGGTGACCCCGCCGCGCTGCACGACGGCGGCTACACCCTGGCGCACGGCGCCGCCGGGGTCCTCTACGCCCTGGCCGCCACCGGCCACCCCACCGATCCCGAGCACCACGAATGGCTCTGGCAGGCCACCCATCGCGCCACCCGCCCACGGCCCGGACTGTACGACGGGCTGCACGGCGCGGCCTACACCCTGCATCTGGTCGGCCGCACCGCGCAGGCCCTGGAAGTGCTCGACCGGGCCATCGACCTGACCGACGACGCCGCCCCGATCGGCCTGCACGACGGGCTGGCCGGCATCGGCCTCAACCTGCGGCACTTCGCCCGCGTCCTCGACGAACCGGGCCTGCACGCCCACGTCCTGGACACCGGCGACCGCCTCGCGGCCCGCCTCGCCACCGTCACCCGCACCCCCGCCCGGAGCGCCGGGCTGCTGCGCGGCTGGAGCGGCCCCGCCCTGTTCTTCGTCAGCCTGTACGAAGACACCGGCGAGGAGCGCTATCTGGACCTGGCCCGCCAGTCCCTCCAGCTCGATCTGGACCACTGTCTGGAGGCCGACTCCGTACTCAATCTCAACGACGGCCGACGGCTGCTGCCGTACCTCGGGCAGGGCAGTGCCGGAATCGCCCTCGCGCTCCACGCCTATCTGCTCCACCGGCCCGACGAGCGGCTGGACGCCACCCTCGAATCCCTGCACGCCGCCACGGAGTTGAGCTTCACCATCCAGAGCGGGCTGTTCCTCGGCAGGGCCGGGCTGGCCGCCGCCCTGGCCCACAACCGTGCCGCCGAGAACGATCCACGGCGCACGGCGGCCCTCACCGGCCATGTCCGCGACCTCGCCTGGCACGCACTGGACCACGAGGGCGGCATCGCCACCACCGGCGACCAGAACCTGCGTCTGTCCATGGATCTGGCCACCGGTACCGCGGGCATCCTGCACACCCTGCACACCGTGGCGGGACGGCTCCCCGCCCTGCCCCTGCTGGACCGGCCCGGCGCCCCGGCCCGTACGCCGCGGGCCGCCGCGTCCGCCACCGCCCCGCACAGCAGCGCACCACGCGGCATCGCGCCCACCGAGGATCCGCACAGCGTGTGGGCCTGCGAGGGCACCGAAGCTCCTGCCGAGGCCGCCCGAGCCTCCGCCGGAATCCCGTCGAAGGAGAAGGAGGAGAGATGAACGCGGTCCTCGCCCTGCAGAACCTCGCCACCGGCCACCCCCCGGAAGGCTACGGAGGTCCGTTCGACCCCGGCGTCATCCACAGCTCCATGAGCTTCAACTGCGCCTCCGACAACACCGACGAATAGCCCCGAAAAGAAGGAGAGAAGTCATGAACCTGATCCTCAGGCTCCAGGATCTCAACATCACCGGCGGCCCGCAGGACGACGAGATCGCCGAGGGCATCAGCTCGATCAGCATCGGCTGCAACAACGGCGGCGGGGGCGGCGGGGGCGGCACCGGTACCGAGGTCTGAGAACCGCCCCCCAAGCCCGCACCCCTAAACCCGCACCCATAAAACCCACACCCAAGAAAGCAGGCCATGTCATGAGGACCATCCTCGCCCTGCAGAACGTCAGCCCCCAGCTCGGCCCCGACGAGGACAACGCCCTCGCCAGCAGCGCCATCAGCTCCATTCTCCACTGCGGTTTCGAGGACGAGACCTGATCGTCCCGAATTCCCCACCGCCCCACCTCCACACCCCAGAACATCATCAGAATCCCTCGTTCATTCCAGAAGGAGAACACCATGAAGGCGATCCTCAACCTCCAGAACCTCGACCTCCCCGAGGGCCCGCAGGACGACCAGGCGGCCGACGGCCTCAGCTCGATCAGCATGTTCTGCAACAACGGCGGCGGCACCGAGGCCTGATCCACCGCACCCCGCACAGCCACAGCCACAGCCACCGCCCGAAGCACCTCACACACCAACGCTCACAGCAGAAGGAGAACACCATGAAGGCGATCCTCAACCTCCAGAACCTCGACCTCCCCGAGGGCCCGCAGGACGACCAGGCGGCCGACGGCCTCAGCTC
>NZ_JBHVVM010000016.1:0-64398 GCF_042883525.1 Streptomyces sp. NPDC058195 | reverse complement strand
CGATCAGCATGTTCTGCAACAACGGCGGCGGCACCGAGGCCTGATCCACCGCACCCCGCACAGCCACGGCCGCCCCCAAAGGAGAACAGAAATGAAAGCGATTCTCGCCCTGCAGAATCTGACTCCTCAGAACGGCCCCGAAGAGGGGGAGACCCACATGACGTCGCAGCTCACCAGCGCGCTCAGCATGACGAACCGGTGCACATCCCAGATCGATTGACGCCGAAGGACCTTACGCGTCATCGAGAAAGCCGGAGCTGATCCGGCCGGGGCCGGGTGGGGGTGGACCGAACGGTCCACCCCCACCCGCCGTTCTTCCCCGCCCCTCCCTCCCCGCTCCTTCTTCCCGATATCCGCCGCCGCCTTTCCCGAAAGGAGGAATTCCATGTCGCAGCCCGTGCCTCTGTCGAAGAACCGGAATTTCCGGTTGCTGTGGAGTGCGAACGCGCTCTCCACCCTGGGTTCACAGGCCGCCTTCATCGCGCTGCCGCTCCTGGTCCTGTCGCTCACCGGGTCGGTCACCGACTTCGGTCTCGTCCTGTTCGTCGAGTCCGTCGTCTCGGTGGTGGCGGGCCTTCCCGCCGGCGTCCTGGTGGACCGCGTGGACCGCCGGAAGGTGATGCTGGTCTGCGACGGTCTGCGCGCCCTGATCAGTGCCGTGTTCGTGGTCGCGATGGTCACCGACCGGGTCTCACTGACGCTGGTCATCGCCGCGGGCACCCTCACCGGCATCTCCTCCAGCCCCTTCGGCCCGGCCGCGGGGGCGATGCTGCGTTCCGTGGTGCCGCCCGAGCAGCTGGTCTCCGCGTACGCGGTCAACCAGGCCCGCAACTCCGCCATCGTGCTGGCGGGTCCGCTGATCGGCGCCGCCCTCTACGGGATCTCCCCCACCCTCCCCTTCCTCGTCGACGCGGTCAGCTACCTGGCCTCCGCCGCCTGCGTGCTGGCCCTGCGCCCGCCCGAGCGCCCCCGCCCCCGCCCCCGCCCCCCGGCAGACCGGTCGGCCGCGGACCGGAAGGCCGCCGCGTTCCCGCAGTGGCGCCGCGACCTCACCACCGGTCTGCGCTTCGTCCGCGCCAGCCCCTTCATGCGCTACACCCTGGTCAACAGCACCCTCATGAACTTCGCGATGTCCGCGGTGGTGGTCACCCTGATCGCCGTCCACTCCGGCGCCGGGTCCACCCCCATGAGCACCGGCCTGCTCGTCGCGGTCTCCGGCGCGGGCAACCTGCTCGGCGCCGCCCTCGCCCCGCGGCTGAACCGGCTCCTCAGCCCCCGTCGCCTGGTGCTGGCGGTGGGCTGGAGCACCGCCGTACTCGTCCCCGCGATGGCCGCCGACGACGCCATCTGGTGGACGCTGCTGCTGATCGCCGGGTCGAGCGTGACCGCCCCGGCGGCGAACATCGCCCTGGCCGCGGCGGCCGCCCACGCGATCCCCGACCACCTCCAGGGACGCGTCCGGTCCACCAGTGCCCTGCTGCCCGCCGTGGTGACCCCGCTCGGCCCGGTCGCCGCCGGTCTGCTGACCGACCGGCTCTCGGCACCCGCCGCCCTGCTGCTGTTCGGCGGGATGCTCTTCGCCCTGGCCTGCTTCAGCACCCTCAGCCACGGCCTGCGCCTCATCCCCGACCTGCGCCGCCCCACCGCCGAAGGGCCGTCCGGCTCCGCCACGGACGACCGCGTGCCCGAGCAGGTGCGGTGATGGACCGTTCCGCGCTCCTCGTCCCGGACCACGAGTTCCGGCTCCCCAACGGACTGCGCGTCGTCCTGTCCGAGGACCACCTCAATCCGGTGGCCGCCGTGTGCGTCTGGTACCACGTGGGCTCCCGCGACGAGCGGCCCGGCCGCACCGGCCTGGCCCACCTCTTCGAGCACCTGATGTTCCAGGGCTCCGCCCAGGTCCCCGGCAACGGCCACTTCGAGGCCGTACAGGCGGGCGGCGGCCAGCCCAACGGCACCACCAGCTTCGAGCGCACCAACTACTTCGAGACGGTCCCCGCCCACCAGCTCGAACTCACCCTGTGGCTGGAGGCCGACCGGATGGGCAGCCTCCTGGACGCCCTGACCGAACAGGCCCTGGACAACCAGCGCGCCGTGGTGAAGAACGAACGCCGCCAGCGGTACGACAACGTCCCCTACGGCACGGTGTGGGAGCACCTGATGGCGATGCTCCACCCTCCGGCGCACCCGTACCACCACATGCCGATCGGCTCCATGGCCGACCTGGACGCCGCCACCCTCGACGACGCCCGGACCTTCTTCCGCACCCACTACGCCCCGTCCAACGCGGTGCTCGCGGTCGTCGGCGACATCGACCCGGAACGGACCCGCGCCTGGGTGGAGAAGTACTTCGCTTCGCTCCCCGACTGCCCCGCCGCGGGGGCCGACGCCACAACCGCCGTACGCGAACCGCTGCCCGAACCGGTCCGGGGACAGCGGCGGGCCGTCCTGCGCCATCCGGTCCCGTCCGCCGCGCTGATGTGCGCGTACCGGATGCCCGTGGACGGCACCCGGGAGGCCGACGCCGTCGAGGTGGCGCTGGCCGTTCTCGGCTCGGGCGAGTCCAGCCGGCTCGCCACCCGGCTCGTCCTGGACGACCAGAGCGCGTTGAACGTGTCCATGGGCCTGATGCGGTTCGCGCACGCGCCCTCGCTGGGCTGGCTGGACATCAAGGCGTCCGGCCGGGGCGACCTGGACACCGTCGAGGCGGCACTGGACGAGGAGATCGCCCGGTTCGCCGCCGAAGGCCCCACCGAGGACGAACTCCACCGCGCCCGCGCCCATCTGAGGCGCAAGCACCTGGACGCCTCCGCCACCGTCGGCGGCCGGGCCGACCTGCTGTGCCGGTACGCCACCTTCTTCGGCTCCGCCGCCGCCGCGGCCGGTTCCCTGCCCCGGCTGCTGGACATCACCGCCGCCGAGGCACGGGCCGCCGCCGCGCGCCTGGACCCCGCCGACCGCTCCGTACTCCGCTACGAGCCCCCGCCCGGAAGGACGGCCGACCGATGACCATCCCCGCCACCGCACCCTCGCCCCCCTCGCCCCCGTCCCCGTCGCCCCCCTCGCCCCCCTCGCCCCCGTCGCCCCCGTCGCCCCGGATGATCTTCCACTCGCGTCCGGTGCCGCCCCCGGCCCCGCCCTGGCACCCGCCCGCGGCCCGCGCCGACGTCCTGCCCAACGGCCTGCGGGTGGTCCACCTGCACCGGCCGGGACAACAGGTGATCGCCCTCGAAATCCTGCTGGACACCCCGCTGGAGGCCGAGCCCCGCGCCCTGGAGGGGGTCGCCACGCTGACCGCCCGCGCCCTGTGCCGGGGCCCCGCCGCCACCGGCACCCGCGCCTTCGCCGCCCGGGTCGAATCCTGCGGCGCCACCCTCCAGGCGCACGCCACCGCCGACGGCATCCGGCTCGCCTGCCAGGTCCCGGCCCCCGCTCTGCCCCGCCTCCTGGACCTGCTCACCGAGACCCTGCGCGAACCCGCCTTCACCCCGTACGAGATCGACCGGCTGGTCCGCCAGCGGCTCGACGAGATCGGCCACGAGCACGCCGGACCCGCCCGGCTCGCCGCACTCACCCTCTACCGGCGCCTCTTCCTCGCCCAGCACCGTGCCTCCCGCCCGCCCAAGGGCACCGCCACCACCGTGCCGGGCATCGACAGCGGAGCCGTCCGCGCCTTCTACGACGCCCACGCCCGGCCCGCCACCGCCACCGTCGTCCTGGTCGGCGACCTCACCGGCATCGACCTGCCCCGGCTCGCCGGAACCACCCTCGGCCGCTGGGAACGCCCGCCCGCCGCGCCCAGCCGGCCACCGGCCCCGCTGCTGACCGACCGCCCCGGCATCGTGCTGGTCGACCGGCCCGGCTCGGTCCAGACCCATCTGCTGATCGGCCGCGTCGGCCCCGACCGCCACTCGCCCCGGTGGCCCGCCCAGTCCGTGGCGCTGCACTGCCTCGGCGGCCCCCTCACCTCCCGTCTCGACCGGAAACTGCGCGAGGAAAAGGGCTACACCTACGGCATCAGCGCCGTCGCGGCCCCGCTGCGCTCCGGCGCCCTGATCGCCATCAGCGGATCGGTCGAGACCGGGGTCACCGCCGACGCCGTCGCCCGGATCGCCGACACCGTCGAGGACGCCTCCCGCCGCCTCACCGAGGAGGAGCACACCGCCGCCCGCCACGCCCTGAAGGGGATCACGCCCGCGCAGTTCCTCACCTCCGCCACCACCGCGCGCGTCCTGGCCGACACGGTGGCGGAACGCCTGCCCGGCACCTACCTCCCGACCCTGCACGACCGCCTCGACGCCGTGACCCCGCACGACTCCACCCGGGCGCTGCGCGCCGCGCTGCCGTCCGGGCGGCTGGTCACCGTCGCGGTCGGGGACGCCTCGCTGATCCACCGGTCGCTGCGGGAACTGGGGCCGGTCACCGTCACGGAGTGACCGCCGGCACGGGTGCCCCCGCGGCGAGGTGGAGGCCGTGGGCGTGGATGAGGACCCCGGCCTGGGTCCGGCTGCGGGCGCCCAGCTGCTCCATCAGCTCGGAGATGTGGCGTCGGCAGGTACGCAGGGAGAGGCCCAGGCGCCGGGCGATCACCTCGTCCTTGAGGCCGTCCGCGAGCAGGATGGCCAGGGTGCGCTTGATGTCCTCGGTGACCGCGCGGGCCGCCGCGGGCCCGCTGAGGTACGGGGTCGCCCGGCTCCAGGACTGCTCGAACGCGTCGTACAGGAAGGCCACCGCGGAAGGCTGACGGATCACCACGGCCCCCCGGGGACTGGAGCGGTCGGGGATGAACGCGATGCGCTGGTCCACGATGATCATCTGCCCGAAGAGTTCATCGAGCGTGCGGATGTGCGATCCGGCCGCGCTGGCGGCGCGTACGTAGTCCTGGGTGGGCTGGTGGAAGCGGGCCGGGTGCTGGTACACGCACCGGATGTGGATACCGCGCTCCAGCAGGGCCAGGTCCCGGGGCAGTGCGTCGGCCAGGATCTCGGCGGGCCGCCCGCCGCCGGGCTGGAAGGACACCACCTCGGTCTGGCACTGCGCCACGGAGGCGCTGATCGCGCCGCGGGCCGCGTGGACGTCCGGCAGGATCTCCAGCACCTCGGCGTCGGCGGGCCGCTGGTGGGCCAGGGGCAGCGGGAGCCCTTCGAGGGCGGCGCGCCTGGCCGCGACGCGTCCCTCGCACAGCCGCAGTTCGGCCTGGGCCTCACGCAGTCCGGCCTCCTGGGGGCCGAGCAGGGTGGCGATGGCGTGGTGCGGGGTCACCGCCTCCCACACACCGTCGTCGGCCCCGGGGCGCAGGAGCTGCCAGGCGCGCAGGACGGCCAGGGACGCGGCGTGCAGGTCAGGAGAGAGACCGGCGGCCGGGGTCCGGTCGGACAGGCCGTACTCCAGGGCGTGGTGGTAGAGGGCCACGGCTTCGTGGCCGAGCGGGGGGAGATCGGATGAGGCCGGAAGCAGGGTGCGTTCGGGCATGGATTCTTCCTCTCCGGATGGTCCGTCCGGGCGCGGGCGACGGCCCTTGCCACGGCTCGCCGGACCGTGAAGCGACACCGTGGGCGCGGTGGACGTTGTGGACGCGACGGCCGCCGTGGGCGCGGTGGACGCCGTGCGACCCGGCTGGCCGGCGCCGCGACGCCGTACGGACCGGTCTACGCGGTCGGTGTCAGGGCGACGGCCGTAACGGAATGACGGCTCCCGCGCGGGCCGGTCGTCCCCTGGGGGCCCGGACCCGCCACGCCGTCCCCGTAGCGGGCGCGGAGCGGGTCAGTGCGTGGGCGCGCATCGGATTCTCTCGGCCTCCGGCGGTCGTACGGCCCGACGGGCCGCATGGTGGACGGGATTGTCGCAGCGGCCACCAACGCTTCGCTATCACCGTCTAACGCACCCGTCTCCCCGGGCGTTAGGGGTGTCCCGCCCTCCGGGCCGGATCAGGAGGCGACAGGCCCCACACCGGACGCTCCAGCCCTCACGTCCTCAACAGCCCCCCACAGCCACACCACCCACCTCAGTCCCCCTGCCCCCTTCAGCTTCTCCGTTCCCCTCGGATTCTCCGATCCCCTCAGCCGCCCCGGTTCCTCCCGCCCCTTCCATGCCTTCGGCCTCAGGAACCACATCCGGCGCGGCAGGCACCGTGAAACCCGCGCGTTCCGCGAGGGCGCCGCCCTGGAAGCGGCTCGCGGCCCCCAGTTCCTCCAGCAACTCCGCGATGTGCCGCCGACACGTACGCAGCGACATGCCCATCCGGCGGGCGATCACCTCATCCTTGGCACCCTCGACCAGCAGCCCCACCAGCGCCCTCCGCAGGCTGCCGCCGACCTCCTTGTACGCGGCCTCGCTGGTCCCCCGGAACGGCGTCGCCCCGGACCAGTGCAACTCGAAGGACCGGCAGAGGTACGCCACCACGTCGGGATCCCGCACCAGCACCGCGCCCTCGCCCGAGCCTCCGTTCGCACGCCGCGGAAGAAAGGCCACGGACCGGTCGAAGACCACCGCCCGGTCCGGGAGTTCGGCGGCCGTACGGTACTCGGCACCGGCCGCGGTGAGCCGTTCCACATACCCCTGGGTGGCCAGGCTGGTGCGGGCCGAGTGCTGGTAGAGGGTGCGCATCCGCACACCCCGGTCGAGCATCGCCAGGTCCCGGTCGATGGCTCCCCGCAGATGGCGCGGGGAACGCCCGCCGCCGGGCTGGACGGTGAACACCTCGTCCCAGCAACGTGCCGACTCTTCGGTGAGCATCGCCGAAGCAGCCGCCAGGTCGGGCAGTACGGTGACGCCCTCCTCGCCGCTCCGCGCCCGCCGGGCGGCCCGGTACTGCGGCATCAGGGACTGCAACTCGTCACGCACCGCCTGGATGTGCGCCGCCGCCCGCGTCAGCTCCGCCTCCCGGGGCCCGACCACCTCGGCCGCCGCGGCGTCCGGGCTGACCGGGATCAGCCGGTCGGGGTTGTCCGGGGCCGGCCGGAGCAGGCGCAGGGCCAGCAGAGCGCGGCAGGCCCGCTCGACCTCCTGCGAGGTCAGGCCGAGGCCGGGCGGCACGTCGGGCCGCCGCCGCTCGACACCACCCAGCGCCAGCGCGTGCTCGAAGACCGCGACGGCCGCCTGGTCGAGGCGCGGCAGTTCGCCGAAATTTGTCCTTGTAGTCATGTTCTTCCCCGCAATGCGGCCCTGCTACTTCCGTGCCATGCAGGGTATTGCCAGCCCGGATCGCTGGACCAAGAGGGCGTTGAAGGATGAACTTTGGTCGTCCAGCCGAAACCCCCTCAGCTGCGACATCTGGCGGCGGACTCCGTCCCACGCGGTGCTCGCCGCCACCCCCACCTCCCGCACCCAGGAGCCGTGCTCATGTCCTCAGCCGTCCGCAGCCTCCTCGTCCTCACGGCCCTGCTCGCCACCGGCGCGGGCGCCGTGCTGGCCGGCACCGCGCAGCACGGCGCGGACCTGGAGGGCACGGTCGCGGCGTCCCCCTACGACACCAGCTGGGGTGACCACTACACCCCGCCCCTCCAGTAGGCCCCGCGGCCCTCACCTCGCAGCCGGAGCCGCAGCCGCGGCTTCGCCGAGACCACTCCCCTCCATCACCGTCACGAGTTGCGAGGTCGAACCGCGTGTCAGCACTGCCAGAGACCGCCACACCGGCGGAGCCGGAGCCGGAGCCTGGACCTGGGCCGAGGCGCTCCCGCGCCGAACGCCCGGAGGACCTCGCGCTGCTCCCCGATCTGGTGCGGGCCGCCATCGCCCGCCAGGACCCGGACACGGAGCACGAGTGGCGGGTGACCCAGGCCGACTTCTGGTGCCATGTGGTGCCCGGGGGATCGGTCCGGCGCGACCAGGGCTGGAAGCTGCACGTCTCGGCCACCCCGCTCGCCGCGCCGCTGACCCTGGCCAGGGCCGCCGAGGTACTGGTCGCCCACCGGTGCCGGTTCAAGTTCGCGGGGAGCCCCGCCCGGGTCACCGAGCTGGTCTCTGGCCGCTTCGCACGCGGCGGGTCCGGCAAGTTCATCACCGTGTACCCGGCGGACGACGAGCAGTTCCGGCGGCTCGCCGAGGAACTGCACCGGGCCACCGTCGGCCTGCCCGGCCCCGCCGTCCTCTCCGACCGGCGCTATCTCCCCGACAGCCAGGTCTTCTACCGCTACGGGGTGTTCTCCGCCCCTCGTCAGCTCACCCCCGACGGTGGGTACGTCCCGCTCCTCACCGACCCCGAGGGGCGGCCGGTGGCCGACGAGCGCAACGCCTGGTACAGCCCGCCGGCCTGGGCGGGCGATCCGTTCCCCGACCGCCCGGCGGCCCCGGTCCGCACCGCCGCCACGGCCAAGCCCGTGCTCCTGAACGGGCGCTACCTCGTACGGGGCGCGATCCAGCACTCCAACAAGGGCGGGGTGTTCCGGGCCGAGGACACCCGGACCGGGGAGCAGGTCGTCGTCAAGCAGGCCCGGCCCCACGTGGGCGCGGGGGTGGAGGGGTTCGACGTACGGGACCTGCTGCGCCGGGAGGCGGCGCTGCTGGAACGTTTCGGCAGCCTCCGCCCGGACCAGGCCCCGGACCCGGACCCCGGCCACCCCGTCGTACCGCGCCTCGTCGAGGTGTTCGAACAGCAGGGCAGCGCCCTCATGGCCGTGGAGTCGGTGCCCGGCGCCACGCTGCGTCTCACCGTCGCCCAGCGGCTGGCCGGGGACGGCACCGCCTGCCCGGACGCGGAAACGGCCGCGTCCCTGGTCGGGCAGCTCATCGAGCTGGTGGCCGCCGCCCATGGGCTGGGTGTCACCCTGCACGACTTCAACCCCAACAACATCATGGTCACCCCGGAGGGGCGGCTGCTGCTGATCGACCTGGAGATGGCGGCGCCGCAGGGCGAGCGCTGGGTGCTCGGCGCGACCCCCGGTTACACCGCCCCGGAACTGCGCGCCGCCGAGCAGGTGGCGCCCGCGCTGGAGCCGTCCGCCGACCTGTTCGCCCTGGGCGCGACCGTGCTGCACGCGCTGAGCGGTGCCGATCCGCTCTTCGCCCCGGACCGGCCCCGGGCGTCGGCCCGCCCCGACGAGGAGCGTCTGGCCGGGCTCGTCGAACTCCTCGGCCGCGACCGGCCGGTGGTTCGCGCGTACGCCCCGCTCGTCCTCGGGCTGATGCGGGACGAGCCCGCCGCACGGTGGAGCCTGGAACAGGCCCGCGCCTTCCGCCCGGCACAGCCCGACAGCAGCCGCACCACCACGCCCAGCCACACGGACGTCACGGACGTCACGGAGCTCACCGACCGCGCCGCGCACACCCGTGAACGCCTTCTGCACGACGGCCTCGCCCATCTGATGGCCACCATGCGCCCCGCCCACCCGGAACGGCTCTGGGCCTCGGACGGCTTCGGCGAGACCTGCGACCCGGTCGCCCTCCAGCACGGCTCGGCGGGCGGGGTGGCGGTGCTCGCACGGGCGCTGCGCCACGGTGCGGGGCCCGCCGAGAAGGTGCGCGAGCACCTGCGGACCGCCGCGTACTGGACCGCGGACCGGCAGGACGAACTGCCCGGCGACCTGCCCGGCCTGCACTTCGGCCGGTCCGGTACGGCCTGGGCACTGCTCGACGCCGCGCGGGCGCTCGACGACTGCGACCTCGCCGAACGCGCCACGAAGCTGGCCCTGAGCCTGCCTGTGCGGTGGCCGAGTCCCGATGTGACGCACGGCGCGGCCGGTGCGGGCCTGGCCCAGCTGCACTTCTGGCACACCACCGGGCACGCCCCCTTCCTCGACCGGGCCGCCCAGATCGCGAACGGACTGCTCGACGCGGCGCGGCAGACCCCCGAGGGCGTCTTCTGGCCGGTGCCCGAGGACCACGGTTCGGCGCTGGCGGGCTCCTGGTACTACGGCTTCGCCCACGGCGTCGCCGGGGTCGGCACCTTCCTGCTGCTGGCGGCCGAGGCCACCGGGGACACCCGCTTGCGCGACGCGGCCACAGCGGCGGGCGAGACCCTGACGACGGCCGCCCGCGGCGGTCCCGCCGGGACGCTCTGGCCCGTCGACCGCGCCCGGCACCTCTCCGACTCGCCGGACCTCGCCCGTCACTGGTGCAGCGGCTCGTCCGGCGTGGGGACCTTCCTGGTCCGGCTGTGGGCGGCCGGGGGTGCCGCGGACGACACCCTGCGCACCCTGGTCGACGGCGCGGTCGACGCGGTCCGGGCAGGCCGGGTGACGGACTCCCCCGCCACCTGCCACGGACTGGCCGGAAACGCCGAACTCATCCTGGACGTAGCCGAGTTCACGGGCGAAGACCGGTACCGCGCCGACACGGAACTGCTCGTCGAGCACCTGGCCGCCCAGGCCGTCCTGCGCGACGGCCGCCTCCTGGTGCCCGAAGAGAACCGGCGCACCGTCCTCGCCGAGTACGGCACCGGCCTCGCCGGAAGCCTCTCGCTCCTGCTGCGCATGCGGCACGGCGGGCCCCGCGCCTGGCTCCCCGAGGGCACCACCCCCTGAGACGTCCGGCGGCCACCCGGCCACCGGCAGCCGTTCCGCACCCGGACCGGCCCCCTCCCGAACGAAGGAGACCGACATGATGGAGCACGACATCGACGCCCTGCAGATCCTCCCCGAGGACCTGCGCGCCGAGAACACCCGTGGCGAGGAGCACGCCGCCGCACTGATCACCGCCTGCGGTATCCGCACCAGCGGCTGCTGACGACGCACCACACCGCACCACACCTCGGGGGACCGGCGACCACGCCGGTCCCCCGAGGCGCTGGGGGCCCGCCGCCCAGCTCGCCGGCGCCAGTCGACAGTGACGCCGACGTGGGAGACGCCGACGTCGGCGGCGGTCAGGCCGACCGGCCCGAACGAGGTGATCACGGCGGAGCCGCCTCCCGGGCCACGGCAGTGGCCGGTCGCTCTGGTGACCCGGACGGCCAACGCCACGCGTGCCGCGGCGGCCTTCTCGTCAGCCTCGGCCCCCGGCCGGGCGGGAGCGCGATGCCCGTTGGCTCTGGCCCAGTCCCGGAAGCCGCGGGCGTCACGGCCCAGGCCGGGGAGAATGCGTCCACACGCCCCCGCCCCGCCCTCACCGGCCGGGCCCCACGTCTCCCCCACGACCGGATTCCGCACACCCCGGCTTCGTCCCCTCCGCTCCGAGGCACCGCCCGCGAGGGGTGTGCGGGCGACGGCCCGAGCCGCGGCTGCGGCGATGCCGTCCTCGATGGCCGCGGACACCGGCGACGACATCCACCGCCGCGGCCCGCTCCACCCCTCCCGCAACCCGGCCTCCGACCAGGCCCCCAAGCCCCAGCCCGAGCCCGAAGTCCGAAGCCCCGGAAAACAGGGCTGGCCGGGGGCGGTGACGGTCGGCTGCGGTCGCGGTGGCGGCTGTGCTTTCCTGCTGGACAGCGGCCACACGTTCGGGGGGATCATGGCAGCACTGGGGTTCTTCTTCATCATCCTGCCGTGCCTGGCCATCGCAAGCTTCACCTGCTTCGCTGCGTGCCGTGCTCAACAGCGGCGCGTGTTCAAGGGCCTGGCGTACGTGTGCCTGACCGTTGGTCTCGTCGGCGGGCTGACTCCGGTAGGGGTCCTGATCTGGCTTTCCGCACTCTAAGGGCTGTCCAGTAATCCCTGGTGGATCAGGGTGCGGCGTCAGACGCGGCGCATCGCACGGCGGAGCGACACCCGAAAACCGGATGTATCCGGGCGTCCCGACAACGCGACGAGGTGCCCTGGCTGTCGTCGCACGCCCGCCAGGGAATACGGGACAGCCCTCAGGCGACTGCGGTCCGGAAGGAAAGTGAGGCGCACCCCGGCCGGTGGAGAAGGCGCGCCAGCGCCTCGAAGCCGCACAGGCCGCCCATGACCCGCGCCGTCCGGCGTACGCGCAGAGTCCCGTCCTCGGCCTCCGGCACGGTGAAGTGCTCGGGGCACCGATCGGGCCGAGGAACGCCAACCGCTCGTTCACCGATCGGTCCGCGAAGACCCGTGCCCGCAGGATCCGCCTGCACCACACCCGGCGACGGAGGTCCGCACGCGCGTCCCGTCCAAGGCGGCACGGAAGGCACTGCGGAAGCCCGGCAAGCACCTGGGTCGGCAAGATCCGAAGTAGTTGCTGTACTTCGCTGCTGTGCGACAGCTCAAAGCCCCTACCGAGTGAACCCGGTAGGGGCTTTGATGTGCGGTGGACCTGTGGGGATTTGAACCCCAGACCCCCTCGATGCGAACGAGGTGCGCTACCAGACTGCGCCACAGGCCCTTGCAACGAGTGAAACTCTAGCATCCTCGAAGGGGTGCTCGGAAATCCGGTCCGTGCTGGTCAGCCGATACGGCGGAGCGGCGGGCCCGGAGGGGCTCACTCGTTCGCGGCCCGTGGGCGTTCGCCGTCCTCGTACTGGTCGAAGAGCGGGGTCCGGCCGCGGTCGCGGGTACGGCGGGACTGGCCCGTGCGGCGGCGCGGGGCAGGGTCGGCCGGGGGCGCCGTGGGGTGCGAGGTGCCCGTCTGGCTCGGCTCGGCGGCGCTGGAGCGGGCGGCGCTCCACGTCTCCGGGTTGCCGACCTCGACGCCGCCCGTGGCGCGCGGGGCGACCGGGGCGGTGACGTACGTCGGCAGCGGGACCGGGACCGGCTCCCAGCTGTCGCCCCGGGCCGGGCCGCGCTCGCGCTGCTGGTCGACCCATTCCGCGTGGTCCGTCTGCTCGACCAGGGCGCGGCGCCCGGCCTCCTGCGGGGAGACCTCGGGCGCGGGCTCCGGTTCGGGGCGGCGCGCCTCGGGCTCCTCCTCGGGCTCCACCGAGGACGGGGAGACCGGCTGGTGCCTGCGGGTGCGGCTCTCGCGCAGATGCTGCGCGGCCACCTCGGCCATGCGCCGGTCCATGGTGAAGGCGAACCGGCGCCGCTCCTGGGACCGCAGATGCACGATGTACGTGCTCAGCAGCACGGCCGGGACCGCGGGAGCCCAGAGGAAGTGGATGCCGCCGACCGCGGCGACGACCGACCCGAGGGTGAAGGCCAGGAAGAGGACCACGGTGGTGCGCCGACGGCGCGCGAGGACCTGGAGGCGCTGGGCCCGGCGGGCACGCTCGGCCTCCGTTCCGCCGCCGCCCGGAGCCGGGCGGGCCCGCCGCACGGGGGCCGGTGCCTGGGCCGGTACCTGCGCCTGCGCCTGGGCCGGTGCCGGTGCCGGGGCGGGCGCCCGGGTTCCGGTACGCGCCTCGGGCGCGGCGAAGGCCCGGACGTCCACGGAATCCAGTCGGTCCGTGCTGACGTCCGGGTCGGCGTCGGCGGGCCCGGCCTCCTCGGCGGTGCGCTCCCGCAGGTCCTTGGCGTACCGGCGCTCCATCGCCGCCCGTCCGGACAGCAACCGGATGGCCGTGCTGAAGCGTTCCGTCGGACGGGCTTCGTTGAGCTCGTCCTGCCTGCGGAGCCACATCGGCACCAAGTAGGCGGCCCAGGCCCCGACGATGACTGCGTAAATGAGGCCGCTGCTGCTCACGTCTCACACCGTAGAGGGGTTTGCGCGGGGGCATCCGCCAATTGGGCCGGTGTGTCGCACGATCCGGCTGATATCACAAACGTTTTTTGTGTTTGTTCGGATCAATCATGGGTGTTTGCACGGGTGGCATCGCTCGAACGAAGGAGAAATATCGAACACCTATTTGATTTCTCGTGGTGTCGCAGGTCGGGCCCGGTGCCAGCGCTGGAGCATCCCGTCCGGCACTTCCTCCGCGGTGAGCGCGTAGATGAGGTGATCCCGCCAGGCTCCGTCGATGTGGAGATAGCGCGGGCGCAGCCCTTCCGAGCGGAATCCCAGTTTCTCCACGACCCTTCGGCTGGGCCCGTTCTCCGGCCGAATGCACACCTCGACGCGGTGCAGTCCGACCGTGCGGAAGCAGTGGTCGACGACGAGGGCGACGGCGGTCGGCATCACGCCACGACCGGCCACGTCCTGGTCGACCCAGTAGCCGACATGTCCCGAGCACATCGAGCCCCAGGTGATCCCGGCGACCGTCAGCTGGCCGACCAGCCGGCCCCGGTACTCGATGGCGAAGGGCAGCATCCGGCCCGCGTTGGCCTCGGCCCGCAGGTGGCGGATCATCTGACGGTATGTGGGCCGCTGGGCCACCGGGCCGCCCGGGGCGGGCGGCGGGACGGTGGCCTCCCAGGGGCGCAGCCAGTCGCGGTTGCGCCGGTTGACCTCGCGCCACATGCGCTGGTCGCGCAGTTTGATCGGCCGGAGCGCGACGTCTCCGTCGCTGAGGACGACCGGCCAGGTCGAGACGTTCAGATCGAGCTCCCCGGTCGGGGGTGATCGCCGCCGCGCAACTGGTCGACGGCGTGCACCAGGAGACGGGTGAGGACGGCGAGGCCGTCGCGCACCCCGCCGGTGGAGCCCGGCAGGTTCACGATGAGGGTGCGGTCCGCGACACCGGCGAGACCCCGGGAGAGCGCGGCCGTGGGGACCTTCCCGCCGCCCTCGGCGCGGATCGCCTCGGGGATGCCGGGGATCTCGCGGTCCAGGACACGGCGAGTGGCCTCGGGGGTGCGGTCGGTGGGCGAGATGCCCGTACCGCCGGTGGTGACGATGACGTCGTACCCGGCGGCGACGCCGTCGCGCAGGGCCTGCTCGACCGGGTCGCCGTCGGGTACGACCCGGGGGCCGTCGACGGCGAGGCCGAGCGCGGTGAGCGCCTCGGCGATCAGGGGACCGCCCTGGTCCGCGTAGACGCCGGCCGAGGCGCGGTTGGAGGCGGTGACGACCAGGGCGCGGTAGGGGGCGGCGCCGTCGTGCCCGGTCATGCGTCCGCCCCGGCGCGACGGTACTCGCCGGATGCGCCGCCCGACTTCGACTCGACCCGTACGTCGGTGATGACCGCCGCCTTGTCGACCGCCTTGACCATGTCGATCACGGTGAGCGCGGCGACCGACACCGCGGTCAGGGCCTCCATCTCGACGCCCGTGCGGTCGGTGGTCTTCACGGTGGCCGTGATCTCCACCGCGTCGTCGGCCACGGCCAGGTCGACCGTGACGCCGGAGACGGCCAGCGGGTGGCAGAGCGGGATCAGCTCGGGGGTGCGCTTGGCGCCCATGATCCCGGCGATCCGGGCGGTGGCGAGCGCGTCACCCTTGGGGACGCCCTCGCCACGGAGCAGTTCGACGACGCGCGGCGCGACGAGGACCCGTCCGCTCGCGCGGGCCACCCGTGCCGTGACGCCCTTCTCGGACACGTCGACCATCCGGGCCGCGCCCGCGTCGTCGATGTGCGTCAGGCTGTTCTGCGTACTCAACTCACTCCGCCTCGCGGTAGGGCGCCGGTTTCCCGCGCGGCCCGCACCGGGGTGCGGGGCCGCAGGGCCCGGGGGTGTCCCCGGGACGGCACAGCGGCAGACACCGTACCGCCACCGCCCGGGAATCAGCGGAGCAGGATCACCTCGGTGTCCGTACCGGGCTCGGCGGAGGTGACGTCCTCGGGGAGCACGATGAGCGCGTCGGCGCGGGCGAGCGCGGCGACCAGATGCGATCCGGAACCGCCCACAGGGGTGACCGTGCCGGACTCCGCGTCGTACGTCCCGCGCAGGAACTGGCGTTTGCCGGACGGTGAGGTGAGCGCCTTCTCGCTCTTCAGCTCGGCCCGGACGGTGGGGCGGTGCACCTCGGACAGACCCATCAGCGCACGGATCACGGGCCGCACGAAGAGCTCGAAGGAGACGTACGCCGACACGGGGTTGCCGGGCAGGGCCAGCAGCGGGGTGTGCTCCGGGCCGATCGAGCCGAAGCCCTGCGGCTTGCCCGGCTGCATGGCGAGGGTGCGGAAGTCGATGCCGCCGCCCTCCTCGTCCTCGTCGCCCACCGAGGCGAGGGCCTCCTTGACGACGTCGTACGCGCCGACGCTGACCCCGCCGGTGGTGACGACGATGTCGGCCCGGATCAGCTGGTCCTCGATGGTGGCGCGGAGCGTCTCGGCGTCGTCGGTGACGGCACCGACGCGGTACGCGAGCGCCCCGGCGTCCTTGGCGGCGGCCGTCAGCGCGAAGCTGTTCGAGTCGTAGATCCGGCCGCCGGTCAGCTCCTCGCCGGGCTGCACCAGCTCGCTGCCGGTGGAGACGACGACGACCCTGGGCCGGGGCCGCACCTTCACCGTCGAGCGGCCGATCGCGGCGAGCAGGCCGATCTGCGGCGGGCCGAGCACCGCCCCCGCGCCCAGCGCCAGATCGCCCGGCTTCACGTCGCTGCCCCGGACCCGGACATGCGCACCGGCCTCGACGGGCCGGTGCACCCGCACCTCGCCGCCCGACGCCTCCGGGGCCTCGCTGTGCGCCCGCATGGCGGCGGCGGGGCCCTCCCCGGCGCCGCCGTCGGTCCACTCGACCGGGACCACCGCCTCGGCACCGGCCGGGAGCGGGGCGCCGGTCATGATCCGCGCGGCCTCCCCCGGGCCGACCGCCCGGCCCTCGCCCAGGCCGTCGCTGCCCGCCGCGACGTCCCCGATGACCGTGAGCACCGCGGGGAACTCCTCGTCGGCGCCCTCGACGTCGGCGACGCGGACCGCGTACCCGTCCATCGAGCTGTTGTCGAAGGGAGGCAGGGCGATCTCCACCATGACGTCCTCGACCAGGACGCACCCCTGGGCGTCGTGCAGTTGCAGCTCGATGGGTTCGAGCGGGCGCACCGCGTCGAGAATGTCCTTCAGGTGCTCTTCCACCGACCACATCGTGCTGCTCAAGGTGCTACATCTCCTCGGTGACGTAACTGCGGAGCCAGGCCCTGAAGTCCGGACCCAGATCCTCACGTTCGCACGCGAGCCTGACAATGGCACGGAGGTAATCGCTCCGGTCGCCGGTGTCATAGCGGCGGCCCTTGAAGACGACGCCGTGCACGGGGCCGCCGACGGTCTCGTCCTCGGCGAGGAGCTGGAGCGCGTCGGTGAGCTGGATCTCGCCGCCGCGGCCCGGCCCGGTCCTGCGCAGTATCCCGAAGACGGCCGGGTCCAGCACGTAGCGTCCGATGATGGCGAGGTTGCTGGGCGCCTCGGCCGGCTCGGGCTTCTCGACCAGTCCGGTGATCCTCACCACATCGCCCTCGGCGGTGGGTTCGACGGCCGCGCAGCCATACTGGTGGATCTGTTCCGGCGCGACCTCCATCAGCGCGATGACGCTGCCGCCCTCGCGCTCCTGGATCTCGACCATGCGGGACAGCAGCGGGTCGCGCGGGTCGATCAGGTCGTCGCCGAGGAGGACGGCGAACGGCTGGTCCCCCACGTGCGGCTCGGCGCACAGCACGGCGTGGCCGAGACCGCGCGGGTCGCCCTGACGGACGTAGTGCATGGTGGCCAGGTCGCTCGACTCCTGGACCTTCTTGAGCCGTTCGGCGTCTCCCTTCCGGGTGAGCGCGGACTCCAGCTCGTAATTGCGGTCGAAGTGGTCCTCCAGCGGACGCTTGTTGCGTCCGGTGATCATCAGTACGTCGGAGAGGCCCGCGGTCACGGCCTCCTCGACGACGTACTGGATCGCGGGCTTGTCGACCACAGGGAGCATCTCCTTGGGAGTGGCTTTGGTGGCCGGAAGGAAGCGGGTTCCGAGCCCGGCGGCCGGAATGACAGCCTTGCTGATCCTGAGGTGCGACTGAGTCATGCGCAGAACGATAACCGGTGTGTATGCGTGGAAGATGAGGGTCCGGTTAACTTTGTACGCCTATATGCCCATGCAGGGGCCGAAGGAGACCAGGAGTGTCCGTTGAACACTGAGATGTCCCGAAAGGCGCTGCTGCGGCGTGAACTGCTGGCCGCGCGACGCCTTCTGACCGGGGAAGACGTGAAGAACGCCGCATCGGTTCTGTCCCGTCGCGCATTGGCCCTCCCGGAGCTGTCCGGGGCCCGTACCGTCGCCGCGTACGTCTCGGTGGGCGGCGAGCCGGGCACCGGGGTGCTGCTGGACGCCCTGCGCGAGCGCGGCGTCCGGGTGCTGCTGCCGGTCCTCCTCCCGGACAACGACCTGGACTGGGCGCCGTACGAGGGGGCCGACCGGCTCGTCCGGGCGGGCCGGGGGCTGCTGGAGCCGGACGGCACGCGCCTCGGGCCCGAGGCGGTGCTGGAGGCCGACGCGGTGCTGCTGCCGGGCCTCGCGGCGGACGGGCGCGGCATGCGGCTGGGACGGGGCGGCGGCAGCTACGACCGGGTGCTGGCCCGGCTCACGGCGGCCGGCGCCCACCCCGCCCTGATCGTCCTGCTCTACGACGACGAGGTGGTCGCGCAGGTCCCGCAGGAACCGCACGACCACCCCGTGAACGTGGTGGTGACACCGTCGGCGGCCCGTCGCACGGGCCGCTGACCTCAGCGGGTCATGGCTTGAGGGTCAGGGTGTCGGTCGTCGACCTGGCGACGGCGTTGGTGCCGAAGGACCAGTCCAGCAGCTCACCGTTGACCCACTTGTCGGTCTGGTCGGTGTAGTGCGCGTTGAACGCGTGCCCGGAGGCCCCGGTCAGGTTGATCCAGCGGGACTTGTCCCAGTCGTCCACGTTGACCACCATCCGCATCGACGGCACCCAGACGACCTCGTAGCCGCCCGCGGCGTTCCAGCCGGTGGCGTTCACCGCGGCCTCGCCGCCGCCGAGGTTCCACGGGCCGCGGTTGAGGGCCCGCTGGAGCAGGTCGGGGCCCTCGGTGCCGAGGGTCTGGTTCTTCAGCGTCAGCTGGTGCAGCCGGCCCCAGTTCCAGGTGGTGATGTCCTTGCCGAGCTTGGCGGTCAGCTCCCAGCGGGCGTCCTTCATGGCGCGGGCGAAGAGCTCGTCGCGGTTCTCGGTCGGCTCGTCGCGGCCGTTCCCGGGCGTCTTCCACCAGTCGCTGTCCTGGTCGTCCATCAGCTGCGTGACCACCTGGTTCCAGCGGTCGCCGCCGTCCGGCTGGGCCGAGTCGGCGTCGCGCTTGCCGCACTCACGGACCAGCTTGTTCTGCTCGTCGACGGGGCCCGAGGCGTCGGCCTGGCGCACGTTGAGACACTCGCCCTCGACCCGCAGCTCCTTGGGGAGCTTGTTGCCGAAGGCCAGCTTGAGGATGTTGCGCCAGACCGCGTTGAAGTACGCGGCCGCCGCCGAGTCGGGCTCCTGGATGGAGTCCCAGCCCTCCAGGAGCTTCTGCGCCTCACGGACGCTCTTGTCCGAGATGTTGAGCTTCACCAGCTCGGGGACCAGCTTGACGGCGATCTCGCTGAGGTTGTCCATCTGCATCTTCTGCATGTCCTCGGTCGAGATCTTCCCCCCGTCCTTGATCTTCAGCTGGATCAGGTCGTTGATCCGCTGGCTGCGGGTGCCGTAGCCCCAGTCCTTGGTCAGCAGGTGCGCGTACTTCTTCTCGTCGATCACGGCCTGGTTGGCGGTGACGATGTAGCCGCGCTTCGGGTTGAACTCGTAGGGCAGCTCGTCGAACGGGACCGGCTTCTCCTCCCAGCCGTACTCCGGGGACCAGCCGGGGCTGGGCATCGTGCCGTCGCCCTTGAGGCGGACCGGGATCGTGCCGGGGGCCTGGTAGCCGATGTTGCCCTTGGTGTCGGCGTAGATCAGGTTCTGCGAGGGGACCTCGAAGTACGCGGCAGCCTTGCGGAAGGACTCGAAGTCCTTGGCCCGGTTCAGCGAGAAGACGGCGTCCATGGAGTGGCCGGGCTGGAGCGCGGTCCACTTCAGGGCGACCGCGTACCCCTCGGCGCGGTCCGGGGCCGCGTTGGTGACGGGGGCCTTCTGGCCGACCGTCTCCAGCTCGCCGCTCCGGTCGGAGACCAGCGGGCCGTTGTTGGTCTCGCGGACGGTGATCGTCCGGTCCTTGCCGCCCGCGACCTTGATGGTCTCCTCACGGGTGGTGAAGGGCTGGACCTTGCCGTCGTAGAGGTAGCCGTCGCCCGAGACCTTCTCCAGGAAGAGGTCGGTGACGTCGGCGCCGAGGTTGGTGAAGCCCCAGGCGATGTCCTGGTTGTGGCCGATGATCACACCGGGCATACCGGAGAAGGTGTAGCCCGCCGTGTCGTACTGGCACGTCGCCGAGATCTCGCGGCAGTGCAGGCCCATCTGGTACCAGAGCGAGGGCAGTTGCGGCGCCAGGTGCGGGTCGTTGGCCAGCAGCGGCTGGCCGGTGGTCGTGTACTTGCCGGAGACCACCCAGGAGTTGGAGCCGATGCCGTTGCCGTTCGGGCCGAGCAGCGCCGGGACCTGGTCGAGGGTTTCGGAGAGCGAGGCGAGCTGGGTGTTCAGCGCCTGCCCGACGCCCTGCGCGGTGTCGGAGCCGATGGCGTCGGACGGCGTCGCGTCCGGGTCGAACTTCCCGGTGACCGGGGAGACGGCACCCTGGTCGACGATCGGCTGGTGGTCCTTGTACGGGTACGCCGGGTAGAGGTCCTTGATCTGCTTCTCGCTGAGCCGGCTGGTCATCAGCGAGCGGTCGATCTCGTCCTGCATGTTGCCGCGCAGGTCCCAGGCCATGGCCTTGAGCCAGGCGACCGAGTCGACCGGGGTCCACTCGGTGGGCTTGTAGTCGTTGGTGAGGCCGAGGGCCGCGTACTCGACGGAGATGTCCTTGCCGTCGCGCCCCTTGAGGTAGGCGTTCACGCCCTCCGCGTACGCCTGGAGGTTCTTCTTGGTGTCCTTGGACAGGACCTTGTCGTACTCCTCCTGCGCGACCTTGCGCCAGCCCAGCGTGCGCAGGAAGGCGTCGGTCTCGACCTGTCCGGAGCCGAACATCTCGGAGAGCCGCCCGGCCGTCATGTGACGGCGTACGTCCATCTCCCAGAAACGGTCCTGCGCCTGGACGTAGCCCTGGGCGCGGAAGAGGTCGGCGTCGGTGTCCGCGTACAGCTGCGGGATGCCGTAACTGTCGCGCTTGACGTCGACGTTGGCGTCGAGGCCGTCGAGCTTGACCGACCCGGTGGTCTGCGGGTACGAGGCCCGCACGGTCGATACGGACCAGAACGCCCCGTACCCGATACCCGCGACAAGCGCCAGCACCAGAACGATGACGATCAGGCGGGCACGTCGCCCCTTCTTCCGGCCGGTCTTCGCACCGGCAGCACCGGTGGCGTCGGAAGAGGCGGTGGTATTGGCGGGCATCGCTGTCCTTCGAGGGGCAGGTGGTCCTGGGAGTGCAGGAGCAACCATAGGCGCAGCGCCGGGGCTGCTCCGACGCGGTATGGGAATGGCTCGTATGTCGCAGCGATCGTACGGATGCCCGAAGCCGTCAAGAAAGCGTTAAAGATTAGGTAAGGTAACGAAGTACCGGCCGCTGACGGCCGATGCCGAAGATCGACCGACTCGGCAGGCGCACGCGGGGAAGGAACGGCCACTGTCTGTCCACACGCTCAACGAACTCCTGCTCGTCTGCTCGCTTGTCCTGCTCGTCGCGGTGGCGGCGGTACGCGTCTCGTCGCGCAGCGGGCTCCCCAGCCTGCTGCTGTATCTCGGCATCGGGATCGTGATGGGGCAGGACGGCATCTTCGACGTCTCGTTCAACAACGCGGAACTGACCCAGGTCATCGGCTACGCCGCACTGGTCGTGATCCTCGCCGAGGGCGGCCTGGGCACGAAGTGGAAGGAGATCCGGCCCGCGCTGCCCGCCGCGGCCGTGCTCTCCCTGGCCGGTGTCGCGATCAGCGTGGGCGTCACGGCGGCCGGGGCCCACTACCTGGTCGGGCTGGACTGGCGGCAGTCGCTGATCATCGGCGCGGTCGTCTCGTCGACGGACGCCGCCGCGGTCTTCTCCGTGCTCCGCAAGGTGCCGCTGCCCTCCCGGATCACCGGTGTGCTGGAGGCGGAGTCCGGCTTCAACGACGCCCCCGTGGTCATCCTGGTCGTCGCCTTCTCGACCAGCGGGCCGGTGGACAGCTGGTACGTCCTGGTCGGCGAGATAGCCCTGGAGCTCGCCATCGGCGCGGCCATGGGCATCGCCGTCGGCTGGCTCGGCTCGTACGGGCTGCGCCACGTGGCCCTCCCCGCCTCCGGCCTCTATCCGATCGCCGTGATGGCGATCGCGGTGTCCGCGTACGCGGCGGGCGCCCTGGTCCACGGCAGCGGCTTCCTGGCCGTCTACCTGGCCGCGATGATCCTCGGCAACGCCAAGCTGCCGCACTGGCCCGCCACCCGCGGCTTCGCCGACGGGCTCGGCTGGCTGGCCCAGATCGGGATGTTCGTCCTGCTCGGCCTCCTGGTCACCCCGCACGACCTGCTGGACGACTTCTGGCCCGCGGTCATCGTGGGCCTGGTGCTGACCGTGGTCGCGCGCCCGCTGGAGGTCTTCGTCTCGCTGGCGCCGTTCAAGCTGCCCTGGCAGGAGAAGGCGCTGATGTCCTGGGCGGGGCTGCGCGGCGCCGTACCGATCATCCTGGCGACCATTCCGATGGTCGCCGGGGTCGACGGCTCCACCCGGATCTTCAACATCGTCTTCGTCCTCGTCGTCGTCTACACCCTGATCCAGGGACCGACCCTGCCCTGGCTGGCGAAGGCCCTGAAGATCGCCGAGGACCCGGCCGAGGCCGCCGACCTGGGCATCGAGTCGGCGCCGCTGGAGCGGCTGCGCGGCCATCTGCTGTCAGTGGCGATCCCCGGCCGGTCGAAGATGCACGGCGTGGAGGTCGGCGAGCTGCGGCTGCCGTCCGGAGCCGCCGTCACCCTGGTGGTGCGGGACGGGAAGAGCTTCGTCCCCGCCCCCTCCACGGTGCTGCGGCGCGGAGACGAGCTGCTGGTGATCGCCACCGATCCGGTGCGCGACGCGGCGGAGGAACGGCTGCGCGCGGTCGGCGAGGGCGGCAAGCTCGCGGGCTGGCTGGGAACCGGCGGGCCGCCGAAGGCCCACCGCTGAGGGGCGGCCCGAACCCGGGCCCGAACCCCCGGGGAGCGCCCGAGCCCTCGGGACGGGCGGGGCACGGAAGGCCCGGAAGGCTTGAGTCCTCGGTACGGACGGGGGCTGGGAAGGCTTGAGCTCGGGACGAGCGGGGGCTGGGAAGGCCTGGGCCCTCGGTACGGACGGGGGCTGGGAGGCCTGGGTCCTCAGTGCGGACGGGGCTCGGCAAGCTTGAGCCCTCGGGACGGGCGGGGGTTCCCGCACGCGTTCACAGGTTCACAAGAGCCCCTGCCTGTACCATGACGGAAGCCGTTCGTCCCCGGTCAGGGGCCGGTCGGCCCGATCGACCAACCCGAACGACCAACTCTGCCTGACGCAGAGCTGGCGCGACCGTATGGCGGTCGTGGCGTCCTCCGCCTCTGCTGAGCGCCCGGCATCTACCGCAGTTCCGCGCGAAGAGGACAGCTCTCGGCAGCACCCGTACGAGCGTGCCGGCACCCCGTGCCGAGGTTCGCGGGAGCCCCGCCACCAGGCGGCAGAAAGGCATGGACCGTGGCGTCCACGGTCACCGACCGCCCCGGATACGGGCAGTTGCTGCGCACCCCGGGTGCGTGGACTTTTCTTCTCCCGGGCTTCGCCGCACGGCAGCCCTTCGCGATGCTGACCATCGGCATCGTCCTCCTGGTCCAGCACACGACCGGCTCGTACGGCAGCGCGGGCGCCGTCGCCGCCGTGACCGGTGTCTCCATGGCGCTGTTCGCGCCGCAGACCGGCAAGCTGGCCGACCGCCTCGGGCAGCGCGCCGTGCTGCTGCCCGGTGTCGTGGTGCACACGGCGTCCGTGTCGGCGCTGACCGCGCTGGCGCTGGCGGAGGCACCGCTGTGGGCGCTGTTCCTCGCGGCCGTGCCCACGGGCGCGTCCGTTCCGCAGGTCGGGCCGATGGTGCGGGCCCGCTGGGCGGCGCTGCTGGGAGCGGCGCCGGGGCGTGCGGCCTCGCCGCTGCTGCCCACCGCGGCTGCCTTCGAATCGGTGACGGACGAGTTCACCTTCGTCATCGGCCCGGTGCTCGCCACCGCGCTGTGCACCGGCGTGCACCCGGCGGCCGGCCTGATCGCGGAGGCCGCGCTGACCCTGGCGGGCGGGCTGCTCTTCGCCGCGCAGCACCGCACCCAGCCGGCGGTGCGCGCCGCCGCGTCCGACCCCTCCGAGCGGCACGCCTCCGCTCTGTCCGTACCGGGTGTGCGGGTGCTCGCGGTGGCCTTCCTCGGGATCGGGGCGGTCTTCGGCGGCATGCAGGTCTCGCTGACCGCCTTCGCCGAGGAGATCGGCCGCCCGGGGGCCAACGGACTGCTGTACGGGATCTTCGCGGCGGGCAACATGCTCGCCGGGATCGCCTGCGGCGCCATCGCCTGGAAGAGCGGGCCGCGCCGTCGGCTGATCACCGGATACGCGGCGCTGACCCTGACCGCGTCCGGACTGTGGGCGGTGCACTCGGTGCCACTGCTGGCCGGGCTCGGTCTGCTGGTGGGGCTCTCCATCGCCCCGGCCCTGATCAGCGGGTACACGCTGGTCGAGGCGCTGGTGCCAGGGTCAGCCCGGACCGAGGCGTTCACCTGGCTCACGGGCTCGGTGGCACTGGGCCAGGCGGGCGCGGTGACGGTGGCCGGACGGCTCGCGGACGCTCACGGGGCGAGCACGGGATTCGTGGTGCCCCTGGTCGGTACGATCCTGGCGCTGCTCACCCTGGTGGGACTGCGATCGAGGCTGGCGCCGACCCTCCGGGGGAGGACCGTGGCACGTGGCATCGGTCACCGGAAGCCGGTCACGGTGGACTGATGCAGCGGAATACGTCAGTATGGAGCGTCGTTAGCACTCATTGAGTCAGAGTGCCAGGAGGAGCAAGTGCCGACCTATCAGTATCAGTGCACCGAATGTGGCGAGGGCCTTGAGGCGGTGCAGAAGTTCACCGATGACGCCCTCACCGTGTGCCCGAACTGCGACGGACGCCTGAAGAAGGTGTTCTCGGCGGTCGGCATCGTCTTCAAGGGTTCCGGTTTCTACCGGAACGACAGCCGCGGCTCCTCGTCGAGCAGCACGCCGGCCTCGTCCTCGGCGAAGACGTCCGGCTCCGGTTCCGGTTCGTCGGACTCCGGTTCGTCGTCCTCCTCTTCCGCCTCGTCCTCTTCCCCGACGTCGACGTCCACGGCTTCTTCGTCGTCCTCGTCGTCCTCGACGAGCGGTACGTCGGCCGCCTGAGCCGCTTCGCGTTCTTCCGGGAGCCCCGCCGATTCGTTCGGCCGGGGCTTTCCGCGTTTCCGTCGCCGATAGTGTGATCGCATGGCGAACGCAGAGATCGGCGCAGAGATCGGTGTCATCGGTGGCTCGGGCCTGTACTCCTTCCTGGAGGACGTGACGGAGGTCCGCGTGGACACCCCGTACGGGCAACCGAGCGACTCCCTCTTCCTCGGCGAGGTCGGCGGCCGCCGGGTCGCCTTCCTCCCCCGCCACGGCCGCGGTCACCATCTGCCGCCGCACCGCATCAACTACCGGGCCAACCTGTGGGCGCTGCGCTCCGTCGGGGTGCGCCAGGTGCTCGGCCCGTGCGCGGTGGGCGGCCTGCGTCCGGAGTACGGGCCGGGCACCCTGCTCGTCCCCGATCAGATGGTGGACCGCACCAAGTCCCGGACGCAGACCTTCTACGACGGGGAGACCCGGGCCGACGGCGTCCGGCCGAACGTCCTGCACCTGGGCTTCGCCGACCCGTACTGCCCCGAGGGGCGCCGGGCCTCGCTGGCGGCGGCGCGGGCCACGGGCTGGGACGCGGTGGACGGCGGCACGCTGGTGGTGGTCGAGGGGCCGCGCTTCTCGACCCGGGCGGAGTCGCGCTGGCATGCGGCGATGGGCTGGTCGGTGGTCGGCATGACCGGTCACCCCGAGGCCGTCCTCGCCCGTGAGCTGGGCCTCTGCTACACGACGACGACCCTGGTGACGGACCTGGACGCGGGCGCGGAGGCCGGTGAGGGGGTCTCGCACGCGGAGGTGCTGGAGGTGTTCGCGGCCAATGTGGACCGGCTGCGCACGGTGCTCTTCGACGTGGTCGCCGCGCTGCCCGCGGAGGCGGACCGGAACTGCCCGTGCTCGCGCGCGCTGGACGGCATGGAGCCGGGGTTCGAACTGCCGTAGGCGGCTGGTGCCAGTGACGGCTGCGGCTGCGGGTGCGGCTGGTGACAGTGGCGGCTGGTGATAGTGGCCGTGACAGTGGCGGCTGTGGCGTGAGTGGGCGACGGAGTTGTCCACAAGGCCGGGGGTGTCCACAGGCTCCGCCGGGAATCGCGTGAACGGTGGATCGTGAGGGATGTCCGTCCGGATCTCCTCACGACAGGTGGTACCGATCATGCTTTCGCCTTCGGCCGCGCCGCTCGCCCCTTCCGCGCTTTCTGCCGCATCGCTTGCCCCATCCGCGCTTTCTGCCGCACCGCCCGCCCCTTCCCCTCCTTCGGCCGCGCCGCTCGCCCGCCCCGTGCCGCTGCGCGCTCCCTTCGCGGCACCGCCCACCCGCGGGGTGCCCGCCTTCGAGCCGCTGCGGGTGCGCGGCGGGGGCGGTGGGCGTCGGCTGCGGCAGGCCGTGTGGCGGCAGCGCCGGGCCCTGGCCGCCGCCCTGGCCCTGACGGCCGCCGTGCTCGGTGCCACGGGGCTGGGCGGCGGTGCGGCCCCGGGCGGCGGGGCCGCGTACGGGGCGGGGGCCGGGAGCAAGGCCGGGGACGTGCCGGAGCGGGTCCGGCGGCCTGGGCGGCAGGTCTCCGCGCCGGTCCGGATCGCGGATGCGGGGGCGGTGCGCCTCTTGCGTCCCGGCGACCACGTGGACGTGATCGCGGCAGGGCAGGCCGGGAGCGGCGCCGCGGCCGGGGGCCGGGTGCTGGCGAAGGGCGCGCTGGTCGCGGAGGTTCCGCCGCCACCGGCCGAGGGCACCGCGCTGGAGGGTGCGCTGATCGTGCTGTCCGTCCCCCGGGGCACGGCCACCGCCCTGGCGGGCGCGGCCCTCTCATCCCCGTTGGCGGTGACCCTGTGCTGATCCGCATGCACCCCGGCGCCCGGTCGCACCACCTCGCCCGAGCCCGGAATAGGGCGTTTTCTCCGCTTACTGCCGTAAGTTGCACACGAGTTTGCTCCGCCTACGGCACATGCGAAGGAAGGCCCATCCGTGAGCGAGAAGAAGGTCAGTCTGCTGGAAGGGTTCAAAGCCTTCCTGACCCGCGGGAACGTGGTCGACCTGGCGGTCGCTGTCGTCATCGGCGCCGCGTTCACCCAGATCGTGAACGCGTTCGTCACGGGCGTCATCAACCCGCTGGTCGGTGCGTTCGGCACCAAGGACCTGGAGAGCTACAGCTCATGCCTCAAGGGGCCCTGCGTGACGGACCCCAAGACGGGCGAGGCGATCGAGGGCATCCGCATCCTGTGGGGCTCGGTGCTCAGCGCCGCGCTCGGTTTCCTGATCACCGCCGCGGTCGTCTACTTCCTGCTGATCCTGCCGATGTCGAAGTACCTCGCCAGGCGGGCGGCGATGCAGGCCGCGAAGGACGGTGTCCAGGAGACGCTGGAGGTGAGCGAGCTGGAAGTGCTGAAGGAGATCCGCGACGCCCTGGTCGCGCAGCGCGGCGGCCCGGCGAGCTAGAAGGCGTCCTGCCGCGGCGTGAGCGGGCGGCAGCGCTGCCGGATCACCACGGGGCAGAGTCTCAGATGTGGTGGGGCGGCTTCTCGTCGAGGAAGCGCGCCAGATCGGCGGCGCTGCCACCGGCCGGGGCCCGCTCACCCCATCCCTGGTCCGTATCGTCCGCGGACCGCTGGTCCAGCGGATCGCCGAAGACCAGAGCCGGTTTCGGTTTCGGTTCCGGCTGCTGCTTCGGATCACGCGGGCCGGGGGCGGGGGCGGTGCTCATACGTAAAGGGTACGGCGGCGGTCAGCGATCCTCCGGGTCGATCAGCCACAGCCCGAGAACGACGAGGAACGACAGGCACAGAAAGCCCGCGCCCCACCAGGCGGTGCCGGTGTGGCCCTCCATCCACGCGTCGATGATGACGGTCAGGCCCCAGAGCTGGCCGATGACCACCGTCATGGCGAGGGTCAGCCGGGCCGTCAGCTTCGAGGACCGCTCGGGCTCCTGGTCGGTACCGGCTCCGGGTCCGGGCCCGGTGTGGCGGACGCGGGGGTCGCCGTAGCCGCTGGTGGCCCGGATCTGCGGGTAGCGCTCGTGGACGGGACGGTTCAGCTCGGGGCGGGCGCTTCCCGGGTGGTACTCGGGGTACCGCCGGTCCCCGGGCTGGGAGGTGTCGGTCATGACGGCCTGCCCGCGGTCTTGGCGGCGGTGCCGTCCGCAGGTGCCTCCGCGCCGCCGTCCTTGACGGCCGGGCAGCCGATACGGGCGGCGAGGTCCGGGTGGTTCTCGCCGAGCTGGCGGCACAGTCCGTGCTGGACGCTCTCGCCCGAGCGCGTCGTACCGACCGCCCAGATGCTCCCGTCGGGCTGTTCGGCGAGCACCACCTTGGGCAGCGGACGGGGCGGCGGCCCGGCGGTGACCTCACCGGTACGGGCGTCGAAGATTCCCTCGTGGCACGGGCAGTACAGCTCGCCCTCGGCGCCGCGGTCCTTGCGCCAGAGCACGCCGCAGGCCAGGTGGGTGCAGATCGCGGAGTAGCCGACGAGGGTGCCGTCGTCCAGCCGCACGGCGACCGCCCTGTCCTCCTCCCCCGGGTAACGGAACGCGAGGGACTCCCCGGGCAGGAGCTGAGCGGCGATCCGCCTGGGCGTGAGCGCCTCGGCGTCCTCGGGCTCACCGTGGCGCGGCAGGATCCCGGTGGCCACACCGAGGCCGCCGACGGCGAGCCCGCCGGAGACGGTCGTCACGATCCGGAGGTAGTCGCGCCGGGTGGTGAGGGAGTCGGCGGCGATCCGGTCGTGCAGGGCTTCGCGCGGGTCGCCGGGGGGTGGCTGGTCGGTGACGCTCATCGGCGGACGTCCTTCCCGTTGATCTCGACGACGGGGAGGCCGCCGGGGACCGGCCACCGCACCCGGTCGGCGGGCACGACCATGGCCACGCCGGTCCGCACTTCGCTCTGGCCGAAGGTGAAGGTGTCGGCGACCTGGACGCCGGGGCGCTCGGCCTGGAGTTCCTCGACGGTCCCGTAGAACAGGGCCCCGGTCGGGCAGACGGTCGCGCACATGGGGGCGAGGCCGTAGGCGGTGCGGTCGTAGCAGAGGTTGCACTTCATCTGGAGCTTCGCCTGGAGGTCGATCTTCGGTACGCCAAAGGGGCAGGCGTTGACGCAGTTGGCGCAGCCGATGCACCGGGTGGTGTCGGCCTGCTGGACCACGCCGTCGGCGGTCACCAGGATCGCGTCGGCGGGGCAGACCTCGGCGCACGGGGCGACCGGGTCCTCGCAGTGCATGCAGACCGTGGGAAGGGAGGCCACGGAATGGCCCTCGTCGGTGTAGTCGAGGTGGATCATCGATGTGCCGCGGTGCGAGTCGCACTCCCGGCAGGCGGACACGCAGGCCTGGCAGCCGATGCAGCGCCCGGGGTCGATGAAGATCGTTCGGCCCATCATGCGGCGTTCAGCTCCTCTCCGAGGTGCCGCGTCCCTGCGGAGAGGTGGGCGGCAGCGGGTCGGTGCGGGAGACCTGGGTCTCCGGGTAGGCGACGTGGCCGGGCGCGACGGGGGGCGCGGGGACCTCGTCGATCGTCTCGGCGTGCTCGATGCGACAGGCGCACACCTTGTACTCGGGGATCTTGGAACGGGGGTCGAGGGCATCGATGGTCAGGGCGTTGGCCGAGGTGGGGACGGGCCAGTGGTACGGGATGAAGACGGTGTCGGGGCGGATCGCCTCGGTGACCAGCGCGGGGAACACCTCGCTGCCGCGCCGGGTGGTGACGCGGACCGGTTCGCCGTTGCGGAAGCCGTGGGAGGGGTGGAGCTCGGCCCACGGGCGCGGGGTCTGTTCGACGAGGGCGCCGAGACGGCGGGTCTGGTTGCCGGAGAGGAAGTGGGCGACGGTCCGCCCGGTGGTGAGGCTCATGGGGTACGCGTCGTCGTAGGGGTCCATCGGGGCGTGCCACTCGACGACCTGCATGTGGATCTTGCCGTCGGGGTGGTAGGTCTTCCCGTCCTCGAAGAGCCGGGGGGTTCCGGGGTGGTCGGTGCCGGGGCAGGGCCAGGCGATGCCGCCGGTCTCCTCCAGCCGTTCGTAGGTGATGCCGTAGTAGTCGTTGACGGTGCCCGCGGAGGCGATGCGCAGCTCGTCGAAGACCGCGCGGGAGTCGGCGAAGGCGAATTTGTCGCCCGCGCCGAGGCGTCTGGCGAGTTCGCACATCACCCAGGTGTCGGTGCGCACGCCGGGCGGCGGGTCCTGTGCCTTGTTGTGCTTGACGACCCGGGCCTCGGCGTTGGCCATCACTCCTTCGTCCTCGGCCCAGGTGGTGACGGGGAAGACGACATGGGCGTTGGCGGCGGTCTCGGAGAGGAAGAAGTCGCATTGGGCATGGAATTCGGCGGCGTCGTACCCGTCCTTGACCACCCGGTAGTTGGGGAGGGAGACGAAGGGGTTGTTGCAGATGCCGATCAGTCCGCGGATCTCTCCGCGCTGCATCTGCCAGACCATTTCCATCATCGAGGTTCCGGCGGGCGGGAGTTCGGACTCCTCGATGCCCCAGATCTCACAGATCTGTCTGCGGTGCTCCTCGTTCATGATCGAACGTCCGCCGGGAAGGAGGTCGGCCTTCTGCCCGTGCTCCCGGCCGCCCTGGCCGTTGCCCTGGCCGGTGAGGGTGCCGTACCCGGCGCCGGGTTTGCCGATGTGCCCGGTGGCGGTGCAGAGGTTGATCACGCTGAGGCAGTTCTCGACGCCCTGCGAGTGGTGCTCGATGCCCCGGGCGTGCCAGGCCATGGCCTTGGGCGCGCGGGCGAAGGTACGGGCGACCTGGACGATCTGTCCGGCGGGGATGCCGCAGATCTCGGCGGCGCGGGCCGGTGGGTACTCGGCGACCTTGGCCTTCACCTCCGCCCAGCCGGTGGCGTGGGCGGCGAGGTAGGCCTCGTCGGTGAGCCCCTCCTCGACGACGACGTGGAGGAGGGAGTTGAAGAACGCCGAGTCGGTGCCGGGTCTGAGGGCGACGTGGATGTCGGCGGTGCGGGCGATCGCGGTCTCTCTCGGGTCGATCACGATCAGGCTCGCGCCGCGGTCCCGGGCTCCCCACACGTACTGGGTCATCACGGGGAAGCACTCGCCGACGTTGGAACCCGCGATCAGCAGGCAGTCGGTGAGCAGGATGTCGGAGAAGGGGTTCCCGGCCCGGTCGATACCGAACGCGAGCTTGTTGGCACCGGCGGCGCTGACCATGCAGAGCCGCCCGTTGTAGTCGACGTGCCGGGACTTGAGGGCGACCCGGGCGAACTTGCCGACCAGATACGTCTTCTCGGAGAAGAGGCTGGCGCCGCCGAGGAGCCCGAAGGCGTCGTTGCCGTAGCTCTGCTGGATGCGCTTGATCTCGGAGACGGTGAAGTCGAGCGCCTCCTCCCAGGAGACCTCGCGGAACTCTTCGTCGCGGGAGCGGCGCAGCAGCGGGGCGGTGAGCCGGTCGGGGTGGTTGACCTGCTGATACGCGTTGATGCCCTTGGGACAGAGCCGCATCCGGTTGATGTCGTGGTTGCGGGGTTCCACGCCGAAGACCTTGCCTCCGTGGTCGACGCGCAGATACATCCCGCACTGCACTCCGCAGAAGCAGCAGTGGGTGGGGACGAGCGTCTCGCCCTCCTGGTCGGCGTGCCACTGGTCGGCGGGGATGCCTCCGGCGTCGCGGAAGGCGCGGGTGCCGGGCGGAGCGAGGGACGGGTCGAGCGGGACGGCCGCACGGGAGCCAGTACGGGGGGCGGTGGCGCCGGGTTCGGCCGCACGCGGGTCCACGGTCACTTGAAGCCCTTCTTCACCTGGGAGAGATAGGCACTGCCGCGCAGTACCCGCTTGCAGCGCGGGCAGTATTCGGCCCACTCGTCGAAACCGAGGCTGAGGTCGCGCATGGTGCCGCGCAGGTTCTCGACGTACGGGCCGGTGTCGATGGGCTCCTCGCAGCGGCGGCAGCCGAGGACCTCCTGGCCCTGCCGGGCGGTGTACTTGAACAGCTGCATGCCGACCGCGGCCGGGCGCTGGACGATGTGGAAGAACTTCCCGAACGGGATGTAGATGAGGGTGAACACCACCGCCACCATGTGGAGGATCGCCAGGAACTGGTATCCGCCGCCGTGCAGGAAGATCGAGGAGAAGGTGAGCAGCAGACCGGTCACCGAGATGACGATGAGCGCGATCAGCGGCACCAGGTCGTAGCCGAAGCGCTGACCGGTGATGGCGCCGCGGTCCTTCATCCGGCGCCACAGGAAGTACGAGGCGCCGGGGATGACGAGCACGGCCGCGATGTCCAGGCCGTGGAACATCAGCCAGCCCACGATGTCGAGCGAGTCGAAGCCGAGGATCTTGAAGCCCCAGATGCGCATCTCGTAGCCGGGCCCCGAGCCGGTGCCTGACGTGAAGGTGAACCAGCCCCAGGTCAGCGGGAAGGTGATCAGCGCGGCGAGGACGCAGCCCCAGAAGATCAGCTGGTGGGCGGCCCAGCGGGCGTGCGAGCGGGCGCCGAGGAATTTCTGGAAGCCGAGGTAGGTGGCGATCATCCGGGGCAGCGCGGTCGGCGCCTTGCGGAAGTTGGCCACCGAGAAGAAGCTCCGCCAGCCCTGCTTGAACAGCCGCCGGGCGCCGGGGGCGGAGACCCAGACCGTGTAGCGGTAGGCGACGCCGAAGGCGAGGAAGACGGTGGCGACGGCGTACGGGAGGAGGGCGGAGTCGAAGTTCTCCAGCAGCCGGCTGCCGAACACGATCGCCAGGATCAGCAGCACGGAGACGATCACACCGGCGGCGGTCGCGCGGGCGGCGACGGAGCGGGGGCCGGTGGTTCCGGAGCCGCCGGTGTGCGGGGCGCCGGTGCGGGGGGCATCGGCCGGGGGGCCGCCGGTGCGCGTGGCGTCGGGGACGTCGGGGGCTTCTGGCGGCTCGTTCACTTCGCCAACGTAGGGCGTTTTGCGGTGTTTGCTCTTGTTTTGCGGTTCGGCCGGGTGAACCGTTCGTCCGTCCGGGGGCGTGCCCCGTCCGGCAGGGCGGAGCGCGTCTGGTCTGCTGGCTCCCATGCCCGTCATGACGGCTCGCAGCCGTACCGAGAAACACCGCGCGTCGACACCGCTGGAGCTCTTCTTCGACCTCTGCTTCGTGGTCGCGGTGTCCCAGGCCGGCGCGCGGCTGGTCCACGCCGTCGCCGGGGATCACTTCCTGACCGGGATCGGCGGCTACGCGGCCGTCTTCTTCGCGATCTGGTGGGCCTGGGTCAACTTCAGCTGGTTCGCCTCGGCGTACGACACCGACGATCCGCTGTACCGCCTCGTGACGCTGGTCCAGATCACCGGGGTGCTCATCCTCGCCGCCGGGGTGCCGCGCGCCTTCAGCGCGGGCGACTGGACGGTCGTCGTCATCGGGTACGTGGTGATGCGGCTCGCGCTGACCAGTCAGTGGCTGCGCGTCGCGCACTGCACCCAGGACGGCGAGCGGCGCGTCGCGCAGCGGTACGCGGCCGGGATCACGGTGGTGCAGCTGGGCTGGATCGCCATGCTGTTCCGGCCTGGTGACGCCACGGCCTGGACCCGGGGAACCGTCTTCGCCGTGCTCGCGCTGATGGAGATGGCCGTTCCGGTGATCGCCGAGCGCGACCGCGCGACGAGCTGGCATCCGCATCACATCGGTGAGCGGTACGGGCTGTTCACGATCATCGTGCTGGGCGAGTCGATCGCGTCGGCCACGATCGCGGTGCAGGAGGCCCTGGACGAGCACGAGGCGCTCGGTGAGCTGCTGCCGATCGCCGCGGGCGGGCTGCTGATCGTCTTCTCCGCCTGGTGGATCTATTTCGCCGTGCCGATCCATGACTACCTGCGCGGCAGCAGGGAAGCGTTCATCTGGGGGTACGGGCACTATCTGATCCTCGGTTCCGCGGCGGCCATCGGCGCGGGCATCGAGGTCTCGGTGGAGGAGGCCGTGGGCAAGGCCCACGTCCCGACCACGGTGGCCGCCGCCTCGGTGACCCTCCCCTCCGCGCTCTTCCTGCTGACGGTATGGGCGCTGCACGCCCGCCACTTCAAGCGTGACCTCGCGGAGCAGTTGCCGCTCCCCGTGGCCGCCGCGGCCATCCTGGCCTGCACGTTCGTCGGCGGGTGGGCGGTGCTCGCGGCCGGTCTGGTGGCTTCGGCGGCCGTGGCCGCCGGGGTGCTGCTGTCCCGGCGCTCGATGGTGGCGGGCTGAGCACGGCGTACGAGCCGGGCGGGCATGGTGAGGAGCATGCGGATGACGAAAGCATCCAGGGAACCGCTGGAACGCGCCGCGCTGCCGGACGCCGGACCGCCCGGTGCCGGACCGTCCGATGCCGCACCACCGGACGCCGCACCACCCGGTGCCGGACCGTCGGACATCACGCCTCCGGACGCCGGGCCGCTCGACGCGCTGACCGATGTCGCGGGGCTGTGCGTCGGCCACGCCCGGGTGCCCGGCGAGGGCGCGCTGAGCGGCACCACCGTGGTCCTCGCCCCCGAGGGCGGCGTGGTCGCGGCCGTCGACGTACGCGGCGGCGGCCCCGGCACCCGGGAGACGGACGCGCTCGATCCGCGCAATCTGGTGCAGCGGATCGACGCCGTGGTCCTGACCGGCGGCAGCGCGTACGGCCTGGACGCGGCGTCCGGCGTGATGGCCTGGCTGGAGGAGCGGGGGCGTGGGGTGCGGGTCGGCCCCGGTCCGGCGCAGGTGGTGCCGGTGGTCCCCGCCGCCTGTCTCTTCGACCTGGGGCGGGGCGGTGACTGGCGGGCCCGCCCGAACGCCGCGACGGGCCGCGCGGCGGTGCAGGACGCGGCGGATACGGGGCCGGGGGCCCCGGTCGCCGAGGGGTGCGTGGGGGCCGGGGCGGGGGCGGTCGCCGATCAGCTCAAGGGCGGCACGGGCACGGCGAGCGTGCGGCTGCCCTCCGGGATCACGGTGGCCGCGCTCGCGGTGGTGAACGCGGCGGGCTCGGTGGTCGATCCGCGCACCGGAGTGCTGTACGGGGAGTACGGCACCGCCGGAGCACCGGCGCACCACCCGGCACCCGAGGTGGTGCACGCGGCGCGACAGCGCCTGACCAGGCTGCGGGAGGAGAACGCCCGGCCGCCGCTCAACACCACGCTCGCCGTGGTCGCCACGGACGCCGACCTCACCCGGGCCCAGGCGCAGAAGCTCGCGGGCACGGCGCACGACGGGCTCGCGCGCGCCGTGCGCCCGGTGCACCTGCTCAACGACGGGGACACCGTCTTCACACTGGCCACCGGCGCCCGGCCGCTCGACCCGCGCGACCCGGTCGCGCTCAACGAGCTGCTGGCGGCCGGTGCGGAGGTGCTGGCGCGCGCCGTCGTGAAGGCCGTCCGCGCGGCCCGGGGCGTCGACACCCGGCCGGACGGGGGCTGTTACCCCTCGTACACCGAGCTGTACGGCATACGGCCGCACCTCCCGCCCGCACCGGAGGGCGGCTTACCGGCCGTCGACTCGCCCGCCGGGTAGGGCAGTTCAGAAGTTCGGGCGAATCCTCAGGAACCATCGGCGTACGCCATACGTTTTCCCGAACCCCGGTCACGATGTCAGACCCAGGGACTACGTTAAGCACGCAGCAAGTAACACGCGGCAACGGCCTGGAGACAGCACCTTGAGCGATCCGTACGAGACAACCGAGCAGCACCTCGACCGACTCCTGCGACGGGCACTCAACTCTTTCGACCTGCCCGACAGCACGGTCGACAGACTCGGCAGCGCGCTCGCCCACAGCAGTTCCCTGCACTCCTCGCACCACAGTTCCGCGCTCCACCGCGAGACCTACCGGCACACGTACCTCCTGTCCGACGGCACGGCGCTCAGCCTGTGGGAGCTGGTGCACGGCGGACCGCGGAGCACGGCGGGCCCGCAGGCGCGCACGGAGCCCGGCCTCACCCACCACGAGCTGTACGACGACGAGGCCGACGCCCAGGTCGCCGCGGCCCGGCTGGCTGGCAGCTTCGGTGACATCACGCTGTTCGGGGACGATGTCCCCCAGGCCGATCTGGAAGCGCTCTCGCTGCTGATGGCGGCTCCCCCGGCCCCGCTCCCCCGGGAGTACGCCCCGGACAACTCCGCCGACCACGCCCGCCGCGTCCTGCGCCGCGCGGAGAACAGCGACGGCCCCGGCGAGGAGACCGCCCGGCTGCTGCGCGCGGCCTTCGCCCACCACATCACCCAGGTCTGCGGCCGTCACTGCCGGCTGGACGGGCGGGACGCCGGGTTCACGCTGTACGAGCACGCCTTCCTGCTGCTGGACGGCAGCGAGACGAGCCTGTGGGAGATCGAGCACACGGCCACGCCGGACGGCCGCCACATGTGCGAGGTGTACGGCGACGAGGACACCGCGCGCGGGGCGATGGAGAGCCGTACGCACATCTGCTGACCCGGACCACCGCCGCGTCCGGGCACCGCCGCCCGGACGCGGCGGTGCCCGCACCCCGGGGCGGGGTGCGGGCACCGTGTTCCGTGTCCGGTGTTCCGGCAGCCAGAAGGCCGGTCGGCAATCAGGGGGTCAGCGCGGGCTCCCTGACGCCCTCGGCACCGGCCGCCGGGGACTCGGCGGCCCCCTCCTCCGCGAGGTCGCCGCCCTCCAGGTGCTGCCGCGACCGTGCGGGCAGCGCGAACATCACCAGGAAGATCACCGCGAGCACTCCGGCCACCCACCACAGCGAGTGGCGGAACGCCTCCGCGAACGCCGGGCCCACCTGCTGCGGCGTCAGCCGGTCACCGATCGCACCGAGGAAGACGACCGAGACCAGCCCGAGCCCGAGCGCGTTGCCCATCTGCTGCACGGTGTTGATCAGTCCGGAGGCCGAGCCGGAGTGCTCCCTGGGCACCCCGGACAGGACCGCGTCCGTCAGCGGCGCCACGATCAGGCCCATGCCGAGACCCATGACGACCAGCGGCAGGATCATCTGCCAGGACGTGATCGCCATGCCGTAGTGGTCGGACTCCCAGATGTAGATCAGCAGGCCGACGACCATCAGCAGCGCACCGGTCTGAAGCACCTTGCGGCCGAAGCGGGGCACCAGCTTCTGCACGGAGATCCCCGCGGCGAGGGAGACGGCGACCGAGAACGGCACACCGGTCAGACCGGCCCGCAGCGCGCTCCAGCCGAGGCCCATCTGCATGTAGAGCGTCCAGACCAGGAAGAAGATGCCGAGCCCGATACCGAAGGTCAGCTGCACGGCGATGCCCGCGGCGAAGCTCTTGACCCGGAACAGCTCCAGCTCGATCAGCGGCGATCCGTCCCTGCGCGCCTTGGCCCGCTCGAACAGCACCAGCAGCAGGAAGACCAGCAGGCTGCCCGCCATCGACAGGTGGCCCCACAGCGGCCAGCCCAGCTCGTGGCCACGGGTCAGCGGGTAGATCAGCATCAGCATCCCGAGGGTCACCAGGAAGACGCCGACCAGGTCGAGCCGGAGCGCCTTCGGGGCCTTGGACTCGGTGATGAACTTACGGCCGAGGAGCAGGCCCGCGATGCCGACGGGCAGGTTGATCAGGAAGATCGGCCGCCATTCGAGACCGGCGATGTTCCACTCGGTGAGCAGTGCGCCCAGCAGCGGCCCGGAGACCGCGCCGAGGCCGACGATCGCGCCGAAGAGACCGAAGACCTTGCCGCGCTCGTGCGCCGGGAAGGTGGCGTGCACGATCGACAGCACCTGCGGAACCATCAGCGCGGCGGTGGCGCCCTGGAGAATGCGGGAGGCGACCAGCATCTCCGGGCCGCCCGCGAAACCGCAGAGCGCGGAGGCCACGGTGAAGCCGCCGATGCCGATGAGGAACAGCCGCTTGCGGCCGTAGATGTCACCCAGTCGGCCGCCGGTGATCAGACCGGCCGCGAAGGCCAGGGCGTATCCCGCGGTGATCCACTGGATCGAGGTGAAGGAGGCTCCGGTGTCCTCCCGGATGCTGGGTATCGCGATGTTGACGATCGTGACGTCGACCAGGTCCATGAAGGCCGCGGTCATCACGATGGCGAGCGCGAACCAGCGCCGCCGGCCCGACGGGTCCGGGGACGCCGTGGGTCCGGATGGAGCGGACGACAGAGAGGGGGAGGAAGTCATGGGAAGAACCTAAACACCCATTAGGCCAGGGGGTGACCCAATGAGCCGTCATCCTGATGGGACGCCCGACACATCGGACGACCGGCACCCCGGGCGGCCGACCCCCTGGAAGGCTGGCACGCCAGGCGGCCCGCATGCCCTGCGGACGGCCTCGCCGGCACCTGCCGACACCTGACACACGGATGCCCGAGACACCGGCGGAAGGCTGGCCATGACCGACACCCCGGCAAGACTGCTGAACCTGCTGTCGCTCCTCCAGACGCCCCGCGAGTGGCCGGGCAGCGAGCTGGCCGAACGGCTCGACGTCAGTGCGCGCACCATCCGCCGCGACATCGACCGGCTCCGCGAGCTGGGCTATCCGGTCGAGGCCACACGGGGGTCCGTCGGCGGCTACCGGCTCGTCGCGGGCGCCGCGATGCCGCCGCTGCTCCTCGACGACGAGGAGGCGGTGGCCATCGCGGTGGGGCTGCGAGCGGGGGCGGGGCACGCCATCGAGGGGGTGGACGAGGCGTCCGTTCGGGCGCTGGCGAAGCTGGAGCAGGTACTGCCGTCCCGGCTGCGGCACCGCGTCTCGACCTTGCAGAACGCGACGATGCCGCTGGCCAGGGGCGACGGTTCGACCGTCGATCCAAGGACGCTGACGGTGATGGCGTCCGCGGTCACCGGGAAGGAGCGGCTGCGGTTCGCGTACCGGGCGGGCGACGGCACCGGGACGCAGCGGGAGGCCGAGCCGTACCGGCTGGTGAGCACGGGGTGGCGGTGGTACCTCGTCGCGTACGACCTGGGGCGCGAGGACTGGCGCACGTTCCGGGTCGACCGGGTCAGCGAGCCGTTCCCGACCGGGGCCCGCTTCACACCGCGTGAGCTGCCCACCGGGGACGCGGCCGAGTTCCTCGCCGGTTCCATCACCCGGCGTCAGCCGGAGCTGGCGGTGGACGTGAGCTTCGCGGCTCCGGCGGACTTCGTCTCCGCGCGGCTGCCGGGGTCGATCGGCCCGCTGGAACGGACCGGGGAGGACAGCTGCCGGCTGCGGACGGTGCTCGCGGACTCGCTGGAGTGGGTGGCGCTCCGGCTGGCACTCGTGGACTGCGAGTTCACCGTGCACGAGCCGCCGCAGCTGGTGGACCACCTGGCCCGGCTGGGCGCCCGGCTGACCCGCGCGGTGACCCGCTGACCGGCCGGCCCGCTCTCGTCCAGCCCGTTCTCGTCCAGCCCGTTCTCGTCCAGCCCGCTCTTCGGCCGCCGGAAGGCGTCGGCGGAAGGAGAAGCCGACGCGGGACGCCGGAAAAGAAATGAGCCCCGGCGCCAGGGGGGGGTGGGCGCCGGGACTCAGCTCGGGGCGGGTCACGCGAAGTGACCCATTTCGGATGTTACCGGATAAAGGGGTCAGGCCACAGCATCAAAGCCTGTGTCGTGGGCCATTCGCTTCAGCTCCAGCAGCGCGTGCTTCTCGATCTGGCGAATCCGCTCACGGGTGAGCCCGTGCTGCTTGCCGACCTCGGTGAGAGTCCGCTCGCGGCCGTCCTCGATGCCGTACCGCATGCGGATGATCGACGCCGTGCGGCTGTCGAGCTTGCCGATCAGGTCCTCCAGCTCCTCGCTGCGCAGCAGCGTCAGCACGGACTGCTCGGGCGAGACCGCGGAGGTGTCCTCCAGCAGATCACCGAACTGTGTGTCGCCCTCGTCGTCCACGGACATGTTGAGGCTGACCGGGTCACGGGCCCAGTCCAGGACGTCACCCACGCGCTCCGGCGTGGAATCCAGCTCGGCCGCGATCTCCGCGTGCTCCGGCTCGCGGCCGTGCTCGCGGTTGAACTCGCGCTGCACCCGGCGTATCCGCCCGAGCTCCTCCACCAGGTGGACGGGGAGCCGGATCGTGCGGGACTGGTCGGCTATGGAGCGGGTGATGGCCTGGCGAATCCACCAGGTGGCGTACGTGGAGAACTTGAAGCCCTTGGCGTAGTCGAACTTCTCGACCGCGCGCACCAGGCCCGCGTTGCCCTCCTGGATCAGGTCGAGCAGGGGCAGCCCGGCCCGGGGGTAGCGGCGGGCCACGGCGACGACGAGCCTGAGGTTGGAGCGGATGAACACGTCCTTGGCGCGCTCGCCCTCGGCGACCAGCGCCTCCAGCTCCTCACGCGTGGCCCCACCGGCCTCACTGTCCACCGAGCCGTCGAGTATCCGACGGGCGTAGACACCTGCCTCCACGGCCTGCGACAGCTCGACTTCCTTCGCTGCGTCGAGCAGGGGTGTCCGCGCGATCTCGTCCAGGTACATGCCGACCAGGTCGCGATCGGCGATCTCTCCGCCCGAGGCGCGAACACTGCTCGCCCGGCTGGTCCCAGAAGTGGCGGACGAACGACGGGCGACGGCACGGGTTGCCATGCGTGCTCCCTTGCTGAGTAGGTCGCGACACCCTCCCGGGTGCCCTGCATCCGATGGAAACAACGACTGGAATCCGGACAGAATTCCCACGCCTGGCACTCATCTTCGCGATCATGCAGTATCCTGCGTCGCCGCACCGCTGGAGGGCATACCGAAGAGCCCCACGGAATCGCAGGTCAGGCCAGGCTTTACGGGCTTTTTGGTGGCACTCCCGGACATCTGCCACTCTGCACACATGAGACCGCGCTCACATTCCGTACGCCCTCTCGTTTCCTGAACGGCGGACACCCCGCTCGCGTTCCCCTCCCGAAGACGGTCCGCCGCGCGCCCGGGTTGCTCGCGGGGCACGCAACCACGGCCCTAGGGTCTTTCGTTTGGATCAGGCTGGATCAGGGAGCGGGGGCTGGTGCGTGCAGCTGCAAGGCGGAGGAAGGAGCCGACGCGGAGCGTCGGTGACTGACGACAACGCGGCAGATGTGCGTGCCGGCCCCCGCGAGCCCGGCATGATCCAAACGAGAGGCCCTAGGGCTGGAGTACGGCACGATCCGGGACCGTGGTCCGTTACGCCGTGCCAGGGCCGCGCCTAGCGTGGTGCCGCATGGATGACACGCAGAGCGACCCGACCGGCACACTGGATGAAGCGCTGGAGCGACTGCACGCCTCCGGCCCCGAGCGCGACGGCTGGCTGAGCAACCATGCCCCGATGGCCGTAGAGGCGCTGGTCAGGCACGGCCAGGCCCCGGCCGTCCACCACTGGCTCGACGGCTACCGGCACAAGCTGGAGGACATGCCGGACACCTCGGTCCGGGTGACCGCCGCGAACTGGCGCGAGGCCCTCGGCGACCCCCGCCGGATCGCCGACTGGACGGAGTACTTCGCACGGGAGACCAGGGAGCGCCCCTGGCGGGAGGTCCTGGCCACGTGGTGGCCCCGGCTGCTCCCTGGCATCGCGGCGGGCGCCACCCATCCGGTGATCCGGGTCGGCCACTCCGTGCGCACCCTGCTCTCCGGCGAGGCGACCGCGCCCCGGGTCGCCGAGCTGGCGCACGGGCTGGGCTACTGGGCCGCCCGCCATCAGCCGTTGCCCGCACTGGCCCCACTGGCGCCCGCGCGGTCCGCCGCGGCGGCACTGGACGCGGTACCTCTCGTTCCGGAGCAGAGTGGCGGCATCCGGGACCGGCTGGCGCAGCTCACCGCGTTCCCGGTGTGGCCCGGTGAGGTCACCGGCGCCCCGGACGAGGCGCGGGACCGGCTGACAGAACTGGTCAGGGCCGCTACACACCGGTACGCCACGCACGGGCACGGTGAGCCGGTCATGCTGGTGCACGCCGCGACCGCGCCCAACGCGGTGTTGCGCGCCCTCCCCGCGCTCCCCCGCGCGCTGTGGGCGCCGAGCGTGGCGGCCGCGTGGGCGGCGAGCGCCGCGGTCACCGCCGCGTACGGCCCGGCCGAGGCTGCTGAGTACCCACCGGCGGACTCCTCCGCCGAGGAACTGTTCGCGCGGGCGGCGGCGCACGGCGACGACCACACCATCAAGTTCACCGACACCGCGCTGGATGTCGGCGACGCGACGGCCCTCGCCGCCGCGCTCCGCTCGATCGAGCTGAACCCGCCGGTCGGCAGCTGAACCCGGCGGCCGTCAGCCGAAACCGCCGACCGGTGGCTGAACCCGGCAGCCCTCCTGGGCTCCGGGCTTCAGACGGCGGGCGGCGGGCGGCACTCAGCCGAACTGCACCGAGCGCTTCGCGAGTCCCATCCAGAAGCCGTCGATGACGCTGCGTCCCCGGTCCAGCTCACCCTCCGAGGCGCCGAGCGTCACGAAGAGCGGCGCGAAGTGCTCGGTGCGCGGGTGGGCCAGCCGACCGGCCGGGGACTTGTGCTCAAAGTCCAGCAGCGCGTCGACGTCCTGCTCCTGGAGCGCCCGGTTCCCCCAGTCGTCGAACTCCGCCGACCAGCCGGGAACGCCACCGCCGGCATGACGCAGGGCGGCCAGGTTGTGGGTGAAGAAGCCGCTGCCGACGATCAGCACACCCTCGTCGCGCAGCGGCGCGAGCTTCCGCCCGACCTCCATCAGCTTCTGCGGGTCCAGGGTCGGCAGGGAGATCTGGAGTACGGGGATGTCGGCGTCCGGGAACATCTCGACGAGCGGGACGTACGCGCCGTGGTCGAGTCCGCGGTCCGGGACGTCCTGGACCGGCGTACCGGCGCCGCGCAGCAGTTTGCGTACGTTCTCCGCCAGCCCCGGGGCGCCCGGGGCGGCGTACTGGACCTGGTAGTAGTGCTCCGGGAAGCCCCAGAAGTCGTAGACGAGCGGAACCCGCTCGGTGGCGCCGAGGGCGAGCGGGGCCTCCTCCCAGTGCGCGGAGACCATCAGGATCGCGCGGGGACGGGGCAGCCCGGCCGACCAGGCGGCCAGCTCGCCGGGCCAGACCGGGTCGTCGGCCAGCGGCGGGGCGCCGTGCGAGAGGTAGAGGGCGGGCATGCGCTCCGCGGTGACTGTCATGGCACTCCCCATCCGCTGCTCATCCGGGTAAGTCTTCTGCTGGTGTCTCTTTGAGAAGGAAACGTTCTTTAATCTTCAAGTTTCCTTCTGCCGGAGACCTTAGCTCTATCTAGTTCAACATTCAAGAAAAGGCGTAGAGTGAAGCACATGACCACGGCATCCACCGGCGAGCCCCGCTGGCTCTCCGACGAAGAGCAAGGCGTCTGGCGTGCCTACCTCCACGCCACCACGCTCATGGAGGATCACCTCGACCGCCAGTTGCAGCGCGATGCCGGCATGCCGCACATCTATTACGGCCTGCTCGTCCAGCTCTCCCAGGCCCCTCGCCGCCAGAAACGGATGACGGAGCTGGCCAAGGACGCCAAGATCACCCGTTCGCGGCTCTCGCACGCCGTCGCCCGGCTGGAGAAGAACGGATGGGTGCGCCGCGAGGACTGCCCGTCCGACAAACGCGGCCAGAACGCGGTCCTCACCGACGACGGCTACGAGATGCTGCGCCGCTCCGCCCCGGGCCACGTGGACGCCGTACGGCAGGCGATCTTCGACCGGCTCACGCCCGAGCAGGTGCGGTCGCTGGGCGAGATCATGCAGGTCCTCGCCGCCGGGCTCCAGCCGGAGGGGACGGACGCGGACCTGCCCTGGCTCCGCTGACCACCGCCTGACGTACGACACACCGCGCCCCGGTCCTCCTTCCCTGCGGAGACCGGGGCGCGGTGCTGTGCGCGTCAGTACGCCAGTGCGTCAGTGGGCGACGACCGGCATCCTCAGTTCGTCCTCGACGCCGTCGGCCCCGCCCGCACCCGGGCCGCCGGCCGCCGGGCCCGTCGAGGGACGGCCCGCGTTGATGAAGGTCACCGCGATCGCGGAGGCCGCCAGCAGGATGCCCACGGCCCACCAGATGGCACCGGTGAAGCCGTGCACCATGGCCTGGAGCTTCAGCAGCTCCGGATCCCTGGCGCCGAGCGCGGCGTGCGAGGAGGCGTAGGCGGTCGCGGCCGAGGCGGCGATGGTGTTCAGCAGCGCCGTACCGATGGCACCGCCCACCTGCTGCGAGGTGTTGACCATGGCGGAGGCGACACCCGAGTCCCGGGGCTCGACGCCGTGCGTGGCCAGCGACATGGCGGGCATGAACGCCGTACCCATACCGAGGCCCAGCAGCAGCTGTCCGGGGAGGATGACCGCGGCGTAGGAGGAGTCGATGTCCAGCCGCGTCAGCAGCAGCATGCCGATGGCGGCGACCAGGAAGCCGGGCCCCATGAGCTTGCGGGCCGGAACCCGGGTCATCAGCCGGGCGCCGATCTGCGTCGAACCGGTGATCATGCCCGCGATCATCGGGAGAAAGGCGAAGCCGGTCCTGATCGGCGAGTAGCCCTTCACGACCTGGAGGTAGTACGTCAGGAAGAGGAACAGCCCGAACATCGCGATGACGGCGAGCCCCAGCGAGAGGTAGACGCCGCCGCGGTTGCGGTCCAGCACCACGCGCAGCGGCAGCAGCGGCGACGCGACCTTGGACTCGGTCAGCACGAAGGCCAGCAGCAGGACGGCGGAGGCCACGAACATGCCGATGGTCAGCCCGTCCGACCAGCCCGCGGACTCGGCGCGGGTGAACCCGTACACCAGCGAGACCAGGCCCAGCGCGGAGAGCACGACGCCCGGGATGTCCAGCGCGGAACGGTTGCGGCTGCCGGACGGCTCGCGGATCACGAAGTACGCGCCCGCCGCCGCGACGACGGCGAACGGGATGTTGACGAAGAACGTCCAGCGCCAGTTCAGCGCCTGCGTCAGGAAACCGCCGAGGATCAGCCCGACGGCACCGCCGCCCCCGGCGATCGCACCGTAGATACCGAACGCCTTGGCGCGCTCCTTGGCATCGGTGAACATCACGGCGAGCAGCGACAGGGCGGCCGGGGCGAGCAGCGCCCCGAACACACCCTGGAGTGCGCGGGAGCCGAAGAGCATGGCCTGGTTCTGCGCGGCGCCGCCCAGGGCGGAGGCCAGCGCGAAGCCGACCAGGCCGACGACGAAGGTCCGCTTACGGCCCCAGAGGTCGGCGATCCGGCCGCCGAAGAGCAGCAGCCCGCCGAAGGCGAGGGCGTACGCCGTGATGACCCACTGCTTGTTGGCGTCGGAGATGTGCAGGGCCGTCTGGGCGTGCGGCAGCGCGATGTTCACGATCGTGGCGTCGAGCACCACCATCAGCTGCGCCAGGGCTATGAACGCCAGCGCTTTCCAGCGGCTGGGGTCCGGGAGTCGGAGGTCGGCTGTTTTCGGCATGGAGGTATCCACCTAGGAACGTGCGCGTACGTGAGGAGTCGTGAAACCGGCAACGCCGGTGAAGTCGGTGACACCGGAGAAGTCGTGAAGTCGGTGAAGTCGGTGAACGGTGAAGTGGCGAAGTCAGTAAGTCAGCGAATTCGTGAATTCGTGAAGTTCTGAAGTTGTGAAGTTGTGCTGGTGAAGACGGTGAGCGGGGCCTCAGCGGCCCGCCGCGGCAGTCAGGGCCGGTGCCGCAGGTCCTCCAAGGTCGCCGCCGATCCCGGGAGTTCGGACCGGGCCGGGGTCTGGAGTCCGTCCAGGAACAGCTGCAGGTGACGGTGGGCGAATCGGTCGATGTTCAGGCAGCCGGTGCCGGGCAGCGGCCGGGTGAGCTGGGAGAGGGCGACGATCACGTCACCGACGGCGATGTCGGTGCGCAGCCGCCCCGCGGTCATGGCGCGCGACACGAGCCCCTCGACGGCCTCTTCGAGGCGTCGGCGCTCGGCGAGCAGATCGGGATGGTCCTTGTCGAAGCGGCCGGAGAGCATCGGGCACAGCGCCCCGATCCGCTCGTCGGCCGCCGCGTGCACGAAGCGGCTGAGTGCGGCGAAGGGGTCGGCCTCCTCGGCCGCCGCCTCCCGCGCCCGTTCGGTGGTACGGGAGGTGACCTCCAGGACGACTTCGTGCACCAGGGCGGCCCGGTCGGGAAAGTTCCGGTAGAGCGTGGCGTTGCCGACACCCGCACGGCGGGCGACCTCGTCGAGCGGGACCTCGGGGCCGAACTCGACGAACATCTCGCGCGCGGCCGTCACGATCCGCTCCCGGTTGCGCAGGGCGTCGGCCCGCGGGCGGGCCGCGCGGGGCCGGGGCGCTCCGGCCACGGTACGACTGGCGGTGTCCATGAGGACCGTCCCCTCTCCCTGCTCGGCTGTCCGGCTGCCACCGAGGTGGCCTCGTTCTCCATGGTGTCCCCTGGACGACCCCCTGCCGTAACCGGGGACCGCCTCCCCGGTTCGCCGGGGACACGGGTGCAAACGGGGAAGCGGTCCCCGGTTATTTCCCACGCCCTCTATGACCTGGGTCACACCATCGCGGCGGAGAACCAGCCGAACGGCGCACCCAGCGAGCGGCGCCGCACCACCCGCAACAGGCTGAACCGCAGAGCGCAGTCAGGGCCGGCCGACTGCCGCGGACCCCGAGGCGCCTGCATGGACCATCCCCGCCGCCGGATACGCGACCACCGCCGCCCGATCGTGCTCGCCTCCGCCACCGCCCTGGTCATAGCCGCCTGCGCGACGGCCAGCAGCACGCTCCCGGGCTTCGGACGGGCCTCGGGCGGGCCGGTGCCCACCACCCTCACGGCGGGCACGGCCCCGTGCCGAATACCGGCGACCATGGGCGTACAGATGTCGGAGGGGATGCCTACCCCGGTGGAGTACACCCGCTCCACGGGCCGGATACACGCGCTCAACCTGATGATCGACTTCCCGGACGCGCCGGGCTCCGGTCCGGCGATGGACCGGTACAAGGAGTTCTTCCCGCAGACCACCCAGTGGTTCCGGACCGCGTCGTACGGACGGCTCAGCTACCTTCCCGACGCCCCGCTGAAGAGCTGGCTGCGGATGCCCCAGCCGTTCTCCGCGTACGGGATAGACCGGGGTTCACCGTACGAGCCCGGCTACCGCAAGCTCGTCCAGGATCTCGCCACCGTCGCCGACCCGAAGATCGACTTCGCGAAGTACGACCTGGTCAACGTGCTGGTCACCCCGAACGCAGGCCCCTCCGCACTGGACACCGTGCTGTCGGTGACCTTCTCCGGCAACAACGAGGCCCCCCGGGCGGACGGCGTCCCGCTCGCCAACACGTCCTTCATCTACAGCCGCCAGGACGACGGCTCCGGCACGTTCGCGCGGGACGGCTACCGCGTACTGCCGCACGAGAACGGCCATGTCTTCGGCCTCCCCGACCTCTACACCCCGGCGGGCGGCGGCGCGGTCGGGCACTGGGACATCATGTCCGAGGACTGGGGGGCCAACAACGACCTGCTGGGCTGGCACAAGTGGAAGCTCGGCTGGCTCGACAACAAGCAGATCAGTTGCGCCGCCCGCTCCGGCACCAGCGACCACGTGCTCGGCCCACTGGCCACCAAGGGCGGCACCAAGCTGGCGTTCATCCCGCTGAACGAAACGACCGGCTACGCGGTGGAGGTACGCACCCCGGCGGGCAACGACCGGGCGGTCTGCCGGCCGGGGGTGCTGATCTACAAGGTGAACTCGGAGGTCGACACGGGCCAGGGGCCGGTGTCCGTCGTGGACGGCACCAAGGGCAGTGCGGGATGCACCCGCCTGCCCAATGTGCACACCGAGCTCTCCGACGCCACCTTCCGGCCCGGCGACACCTTCACCGACCGGAAGCACGGCATACGCCTCGCGGTGGTCGACAAGGAAAAGAACGGGAACTACCGGGTCCGGATAACCCGCTCGTAGGCCCCGCCCCGCAGGTCCGTGAGCCCGCCCGGTCAGCGGGCGGCCGCGACCAGGCTTTCCAGGCGGGCCTCGGTGACCGGCTCGGAGGCCGTCGCGGCGATCCGCCCGCTCGGGTCCACGATCAGCGTGACGGGCACTCCGTGGGAGGCCAGCACCCCCTTGGGCAGGTAGAGGAGGCGCTTGCCGCCCGGGTCGAGGACGTTCGGGTACGGCATGTCGTGCTTCTCGGTGAAGATCTGGGCCATCTCGGCGGACACGTCCCGGCTCAGCCCCACGACGGCGGCATCGCCCCGCTCCGCCGCCTTCCGCTGGAAGCTCGCCAGGACCGGCGCCTGTGCGCGGCAGGCCTCGCACCCGGAGGACCAGGAGGTGATCACGACGGTCTTCCCGTCGAAGTCGGAGAGGCGCACCGGACGTCCGTCGAGCCCGATGCCGGTGTAGTCGGGCGCACCGGGCCGGTACGCCTTCTCTATCGTCAACGTTCCGTTCTCGCCACGGTGGTATCCCGTGGGCGTGCCCGGACTTCCGCTGGCCGTGATCGCGGCGAAGAGGGCCCCGACGCAGACGAGAGCGGCGAGAAGGGGGACAAAGGGGCGTTTCATGGGGGTCCTTCGGGGCGGCGTCGGTCAGGCGCCACCCGACGTCCGGGCCGGGGGTTCCCCGTCCTTGCTGAACAGACGGTCCGGGGTGGACCGTTCGTAGCGCACGTCCGTCCCAGACCGTTCCTGCTGGTCACCCAGCACCGTACGCCCACCACCAACTCCGCCAGGAGACCGCCCCCTTGCCGCGCGGTATCCGAACCGCACGCCCCCGCTCCCGCCGGACGCGCTGGAGAGGGACGTGCCGGAGCCGGACGCGCTGGAGAGGGACGCGGGCCCGGCGAAGCGGCGCGCGGGGCGACGCTGGCCGCCCACAGGTCCACTGGGGGCGCGTACTGTTCTGCGTGAAAGAGGCGGTCCTCAAGGCCTGGTACCTCCTGGCCGGAACCGAACTGGGCTTCCTGGAGGCGGAATTGACGTCCCGGACGGACAACGGCAACGGCTCCTCCGGCACGGTCACCGCCCGCCTGCGCAGGCCGGGGCCGTTCACGGCGGCCCGGGGCCGGTGGCGGGTCGCCGACGGAGTCGTCGCGGCCGCGATCGTGGCCCGGCCGACCGCCTCCCGCGCATCCGGGGGCCGCACTCGCCCCACCGCACCGCCCGAAGCGCGTCCGGCGGCCTGACAGCCGCGTAACCGAACCATCCTCTGGAGGAAGAAATGCGTCTTGCCGATGCCCATGTGGAGTGTGTGACCGAGATCGCCGCCCCTCCGCAGCGCGTGTGGGAACTGGTCTCGGACATCACCACGTCGGCCCGGCACAGCCCGGAGCTCCAGGAGGTCCAGTGGCTCAACGGTGCCGAGCGCCCCGAGATCGGCGCCTGTTTCGCTGGCCGCAACCGCAACGAGGGGCTGGGTGAATGGCGGACGGTCAGCCGCATCACGGAACTGTCGGAGCACCGCGCCTTCGCGTGGGCGGTCGTCTACGAGGACAACACCGCGGGTGAGCCGCTGGCCGTCTGGACGTACACCCTGGAGCCCCTCGCGGACGGCGCGGCCACCCGGCTGCGCCACGGCATGCGCCTCGGCTCGGCCCGCGGCCCGCTGAACGACTACGTGGAGAAGCACCCGGACCGCGAGGAGGAGATCATCGACGGCCGCATCGGTCTGCTCCGCTCGGGTATCGAGTCGACCCTGGCCGGTGTGAAGTCGGAAGCCGAGAGCGGCGTACAGGGCTGACCCGGCCCCTCGCCCGGCCCCGCACGCTGACCGCCGCACAAGAGCCTGCGTACGGGGCCGGTCGGGCGTTACCATGCCGATCTGCCGATCCTCGACATTACGGAAACGCCCCCGCTCATGCCCCCGCGCAAGAAGAAGTCCACCGAGCAGGAGGAGCTGTTCAGCGCCTCCACGCCCAAGGAGATCCAGGCCATCCTGTGGAAGGCCGCCGACAAGTTGCGCGGTTCCATCGACGCCGCGCAGTACAAGGAGTTCGTCCTCGGCCTGATCTTTCTGAAGTACGTCTCCGACGCCTTCGAGGAGCGGCGCGGGGAACTGGCCCGTGAGCTCGCCGAGGACGGCATCTCCGGGGACCGGATCGACGACTTCCTGGAGGACCGCGACGAGTACACCGGCGCCCATGTCTTCTGGGTGCCGGAGACCGCCCGCTGGTCCTGGATCGCGGCCCACGCGAAGAGCCGGGGCGTGGGCGAGCTCCTCGACAGCGCCATGGACGCGGTCATGCGGGAGAACACCACGCTGAACGGTGTGCTCCCCAAGATCTTCAACCGCGACACCGTCGACCAGAAGCGCCTGGCCGAACTGGTCGATCTCATCAGCAGCGCCCGCTTCGGCGGCACCGAGGGCAAGCCCGCCCAGGACGTGCTGGGCGAGGTGTACGAGTACTTCCTCGGCAACTTCGCGCGCGCGGAGGGCAAGCGGGGCGGCGAGTTCTACACCCCGCAGTCGGTGGTCCGCCTCATCGTGGAGATCCTGGAGCCGTACAACGGGCGGGTCTACGACCCGGCGTGCGGCTCGGGCGGCATGTTCGTCCAGGCGGGCAAGTTCATCGAGGCGCACCGGGGCCGCGGCCACAAGGCGGACATCGCGGTCTACGGCCAGGAGCTCAACGAGCGGACCTGGCGCCTGGCCCGGATGAACCTCGCGATCCACGGCATCGACGGCAATCTGGCGGCGCGCTGGGGCGACACCTTCGCCGACGACAGGCACCCGGACCTCAGGGCCGACTTCGTGATGGCCAACCCGCCGTTCAACATCAAGGACTGGGCGCGGGACGAGCACGACCCTCGCTGGAAGCACGGCGTACCGCCCCGGAACAACGCCAACTTCGCCTGGCTCCAGCACATGGTGGCCAAGCTGGGCGAGCGCGGCACGGCCGGGATCGTCCTGGCGAACGGCTCGATGAGCTCCCAGCCGAGCGGGGAGGGCGAGATCCGCCGGTCGATGGTCGAGGCGGACCTGGTGGCCTGCATGGTCGCACTGCCGTCCCAGCTGTTCCGTACGACGCAGATCCCCGCGTGCCTGTGGTTCCTGGCCAGGGACAAGTCACCGCAGGGCGCGAAGGGGCTGGCCGACCGGCGCGGGCAGATCCTCTTCGTCGACGCCCGCGGCCTGGGCGTGATGGCCGACCGCACCGAGCGCGTGCTGACCGAGGCGGACCTCGCGAGGATCGCGGGCACCTACCACGCGTGGCGCGGCACGGAATCGGCGCGGGCCGAGGGCCTGACGTACGAGGACGAGCCGGGCTTCTGCTTCTCGGCCGGCCTGGAGACGGTCCGCGAGCACGGCTACGTCCTGACACCGGGGCGGTACGTGGGAGCCGCCGAGGAGGAGGAAGAGGACGCGGAGGCGGTCGCGGCGCAGGTCACAGCGCTGACCGACGAGCTGTTCGGCCTCTTCGACGAGGCGGCGGCCCTGGACACGACGGTGCGGCGGGTACTGGGGAGCCTCGGATGAGCCGGGAAGAGCCCGGGGAGCCGCGGAGGGGCGCGGGCGAGCCCGGAAAGCCTCGGACGGACACGCAGGAGCCCGGGGAGCCGCGGACGGACACACAGGAACCCGGGGGATCACGGACAGGCGCCCAGGAGCCCGGGACGGGCCCGTGGGATTCGGCGACCCTCGGCGAGGTGTCGCTGGTCGTCACCAAGGGCACTACGCCCACCAGCATCGGCCGGGACTTCACCGCCTCGGGAACACCCTTCGTCAAGGTCGAGTCCATCCGGGCGAGCGGCGTCGTCGACCCGGACAAGGTGGCCCGGATCGACGCGGAGACCCATGAGCTGCTGGGCCGCTCGGCGCTCCGGGCCGACGACGTCCTCTTCACGATCGCCGGAACGATCGGGCGGGTGGCCCTGGTCCCCCCGTCCCTCGTCCCCGGCAACACCAACCAGGCCGTGGCCGTCATCCGCCCCGACCGCCGCCGGGTGGAGCCCCGCTTCGTCCTGTACTGCCTGCGGGAGCAGCGGCGGGTACGGAAGGCCCAGTCCCGGGTGGTGCAGTCCGTGCAGGCCAACCTCAGCCTGGGCGAGCTGCGCGCCGTGGAGATCCCGCTGCCGCCGCTCGCCGAGCAGCGGGCGATCGCCGCGGTGCTGGGCGCCCTCGACGACCGCATCGCCGTCGACGAGCGCATCGCCCGGACCGCCGGCCAGCTCTCGGCGGCCCTCTTCCGCCAGGCCCTGCTGGAGCACCCGGACGGATTCGCCGAGCGGCCCCTCTCGGACACCTCGGAGTTCGTCAACGGCAAGCCGTTCACCAAGGGAGCCACCGGCACCGGGCGCATGGTGGTACGCATCGCCGAGATGAACAGCGGACCGGGCGCGTCCACCGTCCACAACGACATCGAGGTGGACGAGAAGCACCTGGCACGACCGGGCGACGTGCTGTTCGCCTGGTCGGGCTCGCTGACCGTGATGCGCTGGTTCCGGCCCGAGGCGATCATCAACCAGCACATCTTCAAGTGCGTCCCGAAGAACGGGAATCCGCGCTGGCTGGTGAGCCAGCTCGTCCACCGGAAGATCGACGCGTTCCGGGCCATCGCCGCCGACAAGGCGACGACCATGGGCCACATCCAGCGCAAGCACCTCGACGAGCCGGTCGCCGTACCGGACCCCGGCACGCTCCGCACCCTCGACGGGGCGATCGCACCGCTCTGGGACCGGGCGCTGCTCGCGGAGCGGGAGTCCCTGTCCCTCGCCGTGCTCCGCGACACCCTCCTCCCCCAGCTCCTGTCCGGCCGCCTCCGGGTCGAAGAGGCCGAGAAGATCGTCGGGGAACGCATATGAGCGCCCGCTCCCCCGGCGACCGCCACCGCCCCCACGAGTCCGACTGGGAGCGGCTCGCCCTCGACGAGCTGGCCGGGCTCGGCTGGTCGCCCGCTCCCGGGAACACGTTCGCGCCCGGCTCCGGACACCGGAGGTCCTGGGACGATCCGGTCCTGTACCCGGACCTCCACGAGGCGGTGGAGCGCCTGAACCCGGGGCTGCCCCCGGCCGCCGTGCGGGACGCGGTCGACGCCGCCGTGACGCCCGGTTCCCAGGACGCGTACGAGGAGAACCGCACCGCCCACGGCCACCTGACCACCGGCCTGCGCTCCCTCGCGTACACCGACGGATCCGGCGCCGAGCAGCACCCCACCGTGCGGCTCGTCGACCTCGGCGACCCGGACGCGAACGTGTACCGCGCCCTGTCCCAGGTCACCGTCGTCGACGGCGAGAAACACCGCCGCTTCGACCTCGTGCTGTACGTCAACGGCCTGCCGCTCGCCGTCCTGGAGCTGAAGCGCGCCGGGGACGAGGACGCCACCCTCCGCGACGCCCACTCCCAGATATCCCGCTACGTCGAAGAGTTCCCGGCCGCCTTCCGGTACAACGCGGTCGTCCTCGTCTCGGACGGCATCACCGCCACGTACGGCACCCCGTTCACCCCGTACGAGCACTTCGCGCCGTGGAACACGGACGAACAGGGCGTGCCCGTCGGCCCGTTCGCCGCCCGTGGCCTACGGGACTCGGGCCAGAACCTGGCCCTGCACGGCCTGTTCACCCCGGGCCGCTTCCTCACGCTCGTCGCGTCCTTCATCAACTTCGTACCGCCGAAGCGGACGAAGCGCATCGCCAAGCCGCACCAGTACCACGCGGTCGTCCGGGCCGCCGCAGCCGTCCGCGAGGCCGCCGCGGGCGACGGCAGGGCCGGGGTCGTCTGGCACACCCAGGGCTCGGGCAAGTCCGAGGAGATGGTCCTCACCACCACCCTGGTGATGAGGGATCCGGCCCTGCTGAACCCGACGGTCCTCGTCGTCACCGACCGCACCGACCTCGACGACCAGCTCTACGCGACGTTCCTGGAGAGCGAGATCCTCCCGGAGGCGCCGCGGCAGGTCATGACCCGCTCCGAGCTGCGCGAGACACTGGCGGTCAAGCGGGTGGGCGGCATCCTCTTCACGACGCTCCAGAAATTCGGCCGCACCCAGGAGGAGAAGGAGTCCGGCACGGACCACCCGCTCCTCTCCGACCGCCGCAACATCGTGGTCGTCGTCGACGAGGCGCACCGCAGCCACTACGACAGCCTCGACGGCTACGCCCGCCACCTGCGCGACGCCCTCCCGCACGCCACGCTCCTCGCCTTCACCGGGACGCCGATCGCCGAGGAGGACCGCGACACCCGCGAGGTGTTCGGCGACTACATCGACGTCTACGACCTGAAGCGGGCCGCCGACGACGGGGCGACGGTCAAGGTCTTCCACGAGAGCCGGGTCATCCAGCTCACCCTGGACCGGGACATCGACCCGACGGCCATCGACGAGGAGGCCGACCGGATCACCGAGGGCCTCGACGCCACCGAACGTGCCCTCGCCGAACGGGCCGCCGCCACGATGAACAACCTGTACGGCGCGCCCGCCCGCATCCGTGACCTCGCCGCCGACCTCGTACAGCACTGGGAGACCCGGCGTACGGCGATGCGGCCGTTCGTCGGCGTCTCCGAGGCGGGCGGGGCCCCCGGCAAGGCGATGATCGTGTGCGCCACCCGCGAGATCTGCGTCAGCGTGTACGACGCCCTGCGCGCGCTGCGGCCCGAGTGGCACGACGACGCGTTCGACCAGGGCGCGATGAAGATCGTCTTCTCGACGGACACCCGCAAGGACAGCGAGCGGGTCCTCGCCCACGCCCTGAACGGCACCCGCCGCAAGGCCGTCGTCAACCGGGCCAAGGACCCCGACGACGAGCTGCAGCTCCTCATCGTCAACAACATGCTGCTGACCGGCTTCGACGCACCGCCCGTCCACACCATGTACCTGGACCGCCCGCTCAGGGGCGCCGGACTGATGCAGGCCCTGGCCCGTGTGAACCGCCGCTTCCGGGGCAAGGAGGACGGCCTCCTCGTCGGGTACGCCCCGCTCACCGAGAGCCTCCGGCAGGCCATCGCCGCCTACACCGACGCCGACCGGCAGGACCGCACCCTCGGCCAGGACCTCGACCGCGCCCAGGACGAGCTGCGCAACGAGTACGACATCCTCGACGGCATCCTGCGCGGCTTCGACTGGCGGGCCGCGCTGGACCGGCCGTCCGCCACGGCGTTCATCGACGCCGCGATCCGGGCCGCGAACCACCTCCTCGACCCGGCCACCCCCGGCAACGCGCCCGGCACCCTGGACGACCCCCACCACACGCTCGGCCGGCGGTTCCGCGAGCACGCCCACCGGCTGGAACGCTTCCACGCCCTCTGCGCCGGCTCCGCCGACCTCTCCACCCGCTTCGCCGACCGCGCCAACTGGCGCCGGGACATCCAGTTCCTCGTCGAGGTCCGCGCCTACGTGACGAAGATCGACGCGCTGAACCGGGAGGCCCGCGGCCTGCCCGTGGCCCGGGACATCGAGCTGTACCTGGCGCGGCTCACCTCCTCGGTCGTCGAGACCAGCGGGGTGACCGACCTGCTCGCCGAGGCCGGTCTGTCGGCCGCCGATCTGACCCACCTCGACGACGCCCTCATCGCGAAGCTCCGGGCTGGCCGGACCCCGCACCTGGCGGCGGAGGCCCTGCGCCGCCTCGTCGAACGGAAGATGCGCGAGGTGACCCGGAACAACATCGTCCGCCGCACCGCCTTCTCCGACCGGCTCCAGGACCTCATGGACCGCTACGCCCGCCAGCAGTGCACCAGCGCCGAACTCATCACCAGGCTGGTGGAGATGGCCAGGGAGGTCATGGCGGACACCCGCCGCGGCGCCTCGTTCGACCCGCCGCTGGACTGGCGCGAGCTCGCCTTCTACGACGCGGTCGCCGACCACGGCACGGCCCGCGCCGTCATGGGCGACGAGGTGCTGGCCGCCCTCGCCCGCGAACTCGTCGCCGAGGTCCGCGACCGGCTCAAGCCCGACTGGGTCGCGCGAGAGCCCGTACGCGCCCGCCTCCGCAGCACCATCAAACGCCTGCTGGCCCGCCGCAACTACCCCCCGGACGAGTCCCCCGAAGCCATCACCCTGGTCCTGAAACAAATGGAACACTTCGCCCACGACTGGTCCACCACTCCCTGAAGGCATCACGGCGAGGAGAGCGCCGGGCCGGGCGTCCACCCCGCACTCCGCCTCCGGGCAGAACCCACTGCCCCGCTGCCCCGCTGCCCCACCGCCGTATCGGCCCCTGCCACACGGCCGTCATCGCCAGAGATGTCCACACCGCGGAAAAGCAGCGCGGTAGACATTCAGCGCACAACGCCTCATTGACGTGTGCGACCGCGGAGCACACCGGCAAGACCGCGCCCGAGGCGTCACCGCGAACACCCCGCCCTCAACTGGCGTGCTCCAACATCATCTTGTGATGCACACCACTCGGAACTCCGGTTGCGGCACGCTGACCACACCTGTTTGATGTTGGAGGAATTGACGTACGCCCATGGAGTTCGTGCGGATAGTGTCGGCTGGGGGGCTTTGATGCAGCGCGTTATCACGCATACCTCACCGGTCCACGGATTCCCAGGAACCGGCCCCGCAATGCGGGCTATTCACAGTCCTTTCACGGTCCACCCTTTCGGCGTGGGTGGCGTGCTACTCCAAGGACGGCCGCCTGGGCTGAACCGCGCGACGTCGGAGCGCTGACTCTCCATACAGCGCCAGGAGGACAAGGTGACCACGATTACCAGTAACGCGGGCTCTCATCAACGCGGCACCTCAGACGCTGACCCGAGCGAGGCACTCCGGCAGGCCGGCATCGATGTGCGGCCGATTCCCCGGGCCGCCGACGAGACGGCCGCCGGACTGCGCCGGGCTGTCCGGCAACGGGAAACTCCGCTGATCTTCCGTGGCTTGACGGAGAGCTGGCCCGCTCGTCAGACATGGTCTCCCCAGCACCTGCGCGAGACCCATGGACAGCGCGAAGTCACCGCGCTGATGGGCCTGCCCACCGACGGCGTGCTCTATCCGAAAGACCAGAAGAACTACGAACGCACCCTGGGCTTCGCCGAGTTCATCGACGCCATGCTGGACGAGGAACGGGACGGACCCTGCTACCTCGCCTACCAGCGGGCCGCGGAACTCGTGGACCCCTCGGACTGCGACTTCACTTCCCTGCTGGGCTCCACCGCACAGCAGGACACGGACACACGGGTGTGGATCGGCTCCTCGGGCACCCGCTCCATGCTGCACTCCGATCTCAAGGACAATCTGTTCTGCCAGATCTGGGGCACCAAGACGGTGACGCTCCTGCCCTGGCGGGACAGCCGCGCCGCCTACCCCTTCCCCGACAACCTGGTCAACAGCCAGATCGACGTGGCGCGTCCGGACGTGGCCCGTCATCCCCTGCTGCGTGACGTCACGTTCTACAGCACCACGGTGGGCCCCGGCGACATCGTCTTCATCCCCCGCGGCTGCTGGCACGACATCCGCTCGCACACACCGTCGGTGTCGGTCAACCACTGGTTCGGCGCGGCTCAGAGCTTCACCGAGTACCTGGCACTGCTGGGCCGTCTCGGCCCGTCGTACTGGCAGCGCACCGCCAAGGACTTCATCGAGCACGGCCTGCGGGGCCGCCGCGAGGAGACCCGGTTCTTCTTCTCCCCGCCGTCCACCGGAAAGCGGCTCTACGACGCACTCCGGACGGGCAACTTCTCCGAAGGCAACGACCCCTCCAACTGAGGCGGGGCGTCGGCCGCGTGGCTCCGCGCCCATCACGCCTGAATGATCAGGCCCTTCATCTCTATTTCACTTACGGGGAGAATATCCGTGCTGGAGCGGGTCGATCTGACCATAGCCGCACACGCAGTCGCACAGCCCGACTCGAAAGCGGTCTTTTCCGGCGGTCGCTGGCTGACCTACGGCGAGCTGGATGACCTGGTCACCGGCGTGGCCGCGACCCTGACGTCCTGCGTCGAGGCCGGTGGGGAACGACCTGTGGTCGTGATCACCGGACGCAGTGAATGGGCCGTCGTAGCGATGCTCGGAGTCTGGCGGGCCGACTGCGTCTACGTACCGCTGGCGGCGGGCACTCCCCGCGAGCGCCTGCTGGAGATATTCGAGCGGGTTCAGCCAGCCGCGCTCCTCACGGACCGCGACAACGCCGAGCAGCTGAAGGGCCTCTGGAACGAGAGCCCCCTGCTGGAGATCGAGCAGACCATCGTCGCGTGCGGATCCTCCGCCGTGACACCCCCCTCCGCTCCACAGGGGCCCCAGCTCGCCTGCCTCGTTCACACCAGCGGGTCGAGCGGTCCCTCCAAGGGCGTGATGATGGATCACCACGCGCTGCACAACCTCGTGACGCACGTCGTGGAGCCGTACTCGCTCGGGGCCCAGGACCGGGCGCTGCACTTCGGCGCCTTCGGATGGGACTCCAGCATCGAGGAGGTCATCCTCCCCCTGAGCAAGGGCGCGTCCCTGGTGATGCGCACCGACGAGGCCGACTACGGCGTGCCCCATTTCCTGGAGCAGCTGGAGAAGCAGTCCGTCTCCCACCTGTATCTGCCGACCTCGTACTGGCATGAGATCTGCCTTGAACTGAGCCGCGGAACGGTGCGGATCCCCTCGTGCGTACGCAGCGTGCTCATCGGCGGCGAAGCCGCGTCCCTGGCCGATGTGACCACCTGGCGCACGCACGTGCCCGGGAACGTCGACCTGTGGAACTGCTACGGGCTGACCGAGACCTGCGTGACCTCCACGGTCTACCTCGACGACAGGGACCTTCCCGTGGAGCGGTTCCAGGGGCTCCCGCTCGGGTCTCCCTGTCCGAGCGTCACCGTAGCGGTGCTCGACGACGAGATGCGCAGTGTGCCGACTGGCGAGGCCGGCGAGTTGTGCATCGGAGGTCCGGGCGTAGCACGGGGGTATTGGGGTGACCCCGTGGCGACAGCGAAATCCTTCGTACCCGACCCCCATGGGCCCGGACGTCTCTACCGGTCCGGCGACCTGGTCAGGCAGGACGAGTCCGGCCTGCTGCACTTCGTCGGCCGCGTGGACCGCCAGGTCAAGATCAGGGGATTCCGCGTCAATCCCGTGGAAGTGGAAGGCATGCTGGCCCTCCACCCACGGGTCAGGAAGGCCTGTGTCCTGGCACGGACCGAGTCTTCGGGTCTCACCGGGCTGGTGGCCTGCCTGGAGCTCGTCGACGACCGGGACGACACCGAGGATATCGCGGCGTTCCTCAAGGACCGGCTTCCGGAATTCATGGTGCCGAGGACACTGGACATACTCAGCGCCCTGCCGTTGCTGCCCAATGGGAAGATCGATGTCAATTCCCTGACGAGCAGCCCGTCCGCTACTGATTCCCCGGCGCCGCACCGCCCGACCGGCACTGCCGACGGCGTTCAGGCCATCTGGTGCGAGGTCTTCGGCATCGAGAGCTGCGACCCGCATGATGATTTCATCGCGCTCGGCGGAAACTCACTCTCCGGCATGCGCATCGCCGCGCGGATCAATGAATCATTCGGCGTGGAGATCCGCCTCAGGGACATATTGGATGCCCGCACGATCTCCGCGATCACCGACCTCATATCAAAACTCCACGAAGACGACCTCCAAGGAGAATAAGACATGGAGAACTCCATGAAAGACGGAATGGAATACGTCGTCGTCATCAACATCGAGGAACAGTACTCGATCTGGCCCGCCCACCAGGATGTTCCGGAGGGCTGGCGAGCCCTGGACACGCGCGGTCAGAAGGCCGAATGCCTCAACTACATCGAGCGCACCTGGACCGATATGCGGCCCAAGAGCCTGCGCAGCAGCTAGACGTCGACGACTGAGGAGTGAGTGGCGTGATCCGTACGCTCTATGCCAACGGGTGCAGTTTCACCGAGGGCAAGGAACTCGAAGAGGAAGACCCGGAGCTGCGCCTGGCCGGACAGAGCAAGGACATCCTGACGCAGACCCAGGTGCGCGCCTATCGGAACAAGAAGGCGTGGCCCGGTCACCTGGGCAAGCTCCTGGACGTCGAGACGGTCATCAACGCGGGACGCAGCGGCGGGTCGAACGCGCGCGCCGTGCGCATGACGTACGACTACGTCTGCAGCTATCTCGCCGCCGGCGGATCGGCCGAAGAACTCCTCGTCTGCATCGGCTTCACGGACATGGTCAGAACCGAGCGCTTCGAGAGCATGCCCGGGGTCGACGTCAGGTCCGACGCGCCGTTCGATGACGGCTGGAACCTGATGAAGACCAATCTGTCCACGAAGAAGCACGGGGCAGACCGATCCGCCCTGAAGGTGAATCGATTCTATTACCGGTACCTGTTCACCGAGGAACAGGCCACCGTCACCTACGTCCAGCAGTTGCTGAACATGCAGTTCTTCCTGTCGTCGCTCGGCGTGAGATTCCATTTCCATGACGCCCTTGCGACGAACGCCGAACCCGTCAACCGGTTCTCTCTCATCACGCAGCATTTGATCAACTTCATCAAGCCGGGTACACATCGGTCCGTCCACTCCACTGGCAAGAACGAGATGACCTACAAGGACGGGCACACCTTCGAGGAGTGGCTGGTGCGCTCGGGCGCCCCTCGCGCATCTGCACAGCACCCTCTCTCCGAGGCCCATCAGCAGTGGGCCAGGCTGCTCCACTCGGAAATCCTGGAAAGCGGAATCATTTAAGCCCCGTGAGGGAAGAGGAGGGATTCTAGATGTCGGAACCCCAGGGGCATCACGGCCCCAGAAAGCTCCATCTGACTGATCCGGTACCCGCAGAGGTGTCGTCGGAGCTACCCGACTTGCCGCCCGTGGCGGAGAAATGGGCAGCCCCCGGACACGAGCTGCCCCTCGTTCTCGAACCCCGCTCCGCCGACCTCTCATTGGTCGAGCTGGCCACTGAGTACAGAGCGGAGCTCCGGCAGCGCTTGCTCCAGTACGGTGGAATCCTCTTCCGCGGCTTTTCCCATTCCACTCCCGAGACGTTTCGCACGCTCATTACCGCTCTGTCCGGCGACCCCCTCGAATACATCGAGCGGACTTCTCCGCGCCATGAGGTGGGCGACAAGGTCTACACGTCGACCGACTATCCGGCCGGGCAGGAGATCTTCCTCCACAACGAACAGTCCTACAACAGCACCTGGCCCCAGCTCATCTTCTTCCACTGCGTCACGGAGCCCGGCTCGGGGGGTGGTACACCGATCGCCGACTGCCGCAAGATATTCCAGCGCATTTCCGAGAAGACGCGCCGCAAACTACAGGAACGAAATTATTCTTACGTACGCCACTTCGGAGGCCCACTCGGTCTCGGCTGGCGCGAGGCCTTCCAGACGGAGGACCGGAGCGAGGTGGAGGAATACTGCCGGAGCAACGCCATCAGCTTCAGCTGGGGCGAGAAGGACGAACTGTCCACCCGTCAAATTCGCACCGTGAGCGCGCGTCACCCGGTCACGGGCGACGAGACATGGTTCAACCACCTGGTTTTCTTTAACGTTCAGATGTTTGATCCCAGCGCCCGGAAGGCCATGCTCTCGATGGGCAAGGACCGGCTTCCCAACAATACCTACTACGGCGACGGCGAGGACATCGAGCCCGAGATCGTGGAAGAACTGCGTGCCGCCTACCTTGCGGAGAAGGTCGTAGTCCCGTGGCGTGAGGGCGACATCCTGATGCTCGACAACATGCTCGTGGCCCACGGCCGGGAGTCGTTCAAACCACCGCGTCAGATCATCGTGGGCATGACTGAGCCGCTCGCAGCCAAAAGCTGAGCTCTCTTGTCCACCCACCAAACCGAAAGGGTACCCCGATGACTTCTTCCACGGGCAGCGCACCGTCTCCTGCCGAATGGACCCGCGGCCCGATGGCGAATCTCTTCTCGTCCTACGTGGCTGCTTCCGCATTGTCCAGCGCGTACCAGCTCGGGCTCCTCGACGAGCTGTCCGAGAAGGGCGAGATTCCGCTCCGCGGCCACAGCGACCAGCGACTTGACGTGCATGTGCTGCGCACCATCTACCGCACGCTGCACTGGGCCCAGGTCGTAGAGATAAAGGACAGCGATCTCGTTATACCGGGCGCACGCTTCGAAGAGGCGTACGCCGCTCGCGGCTACTTCTACTGGCTGGTCAAGGGGTGCGGCGAACTCTTCAGCACCGCGCCGGACGTGACCCACGAAGACCAGCGGACGGGCGACTTCTACCACCGCGACATGAGGGCCGTGGCCATGGGGTCGCGCCACATCGGCGAGGAGGAGGTCGAGCGGCTCTTCGACAAGGTTCTCGCCGATGTGCAGGTCGGGAAGGTCGCCGACCTCGGCTGCGGTTCCGGACAGCGGCTGATCCGGATCGTCAACAACCACCCCCATGCCCACGGTGTGGGGGTGGACATCTCCGACGCGGCCGTTCAGCTGGCCACCGAGTCCGTGGGGGAAGTGGGACTCTCCCACCAGATCTCCGTACTGCAGGGCAATGTCCTGGCGCTGGAGGCACTGCCCGACTTCGCGGATGTGGACACGGTCACCTGCGTCTTCATGGGACACGACTTCTGGCCGTACGAGAGCTGTGTCAACACCCTGCGCACACTGCGTGAGGCCTTCCCCGCGGCCAAGCGGCTCTTCATCTGCGACGTCGTGCGCACGACCGAGCTGCCGGGTCCGGACACCACCATCTTCACGCTCGGATTCGAAGCGGTCCACGCGCTGATGGGGGACTATCTGCCCACGTACGACCAGTGGCTGGAAGCCTTCACCGAGGGCGGCTGGGAGTGCAGGGCGATCCACCCCACCACCACACCGCCCAACGGGTACCTCTTCGAACTGGTCCCCGCGGTGGCGGAGTAACCGGGCGAGGCAGGACCAGGCGCAGCGGTCTTTGGCACGGCAGCTGCGAGCGGTCGGGCCGACGCCCCTCCGCCCGGCGCCGGGCACACGCCCTGGGGTGTGCCCGGCCGCTGGAGATCCGTTGGAGATCCGTGGTGACCTCCGTGCGCGTGTCCTGACACGGGCTCGCCCTTCACGCCGCGCGGTTGACGCATGTGCTGTCGCCGGTGGGGCGCGGCCCCGGCGGCGGGATGCGGCCGGGGCCGGGCCGAAGGACCGCCGTCCTTGGCCCGGGGCACCGGCGGGCCGCTGCTGTTACGGGGTTGGCCGAGGGGTCGGTACGGGGCCAGCGCCGTCGTTCCGCCGCAGGTCCTGGCGGACCCGTGGCGGGCGCGCCCGAAGGAGGGCCGGATGCGGCGCTGCCCAGCGCTGAAAGAGTTCGTCCCCCCAGCACCTGGACCGCCGCTGGAGTCCGGACCGGGTCTTCCAGGCGCCTCGCACCACACGCCCGGCCAGCCGACGGCGACCATGAGCGGTGGGCATCCGCTGGGGGGCGGGGCCCGGCGGCCGGGGCCCGAAAGCTCCCCGCGCTCCCCGGCGGCCACGCGCTGCGGTGGCATATCTGTCCGAGCTCTCCGTGGCGGTGGCATCCCTGTCCGAGCTCTCCGTGCCGGACTTCTCCGACGATCCGGCACGTGACCACCGCCTGGTGTTCCGGGACTGGGACACGGGCATGCCCGGCCAGGCCGAGGGAGTGGGCAGGCTCGTCCGCCCCACTCACGGCGCGGGACCACACACCGTTGTGGACTGCTCGTGCGGGACCGGCACCCAGGCCATCGGGCTGGCCCTGGCCGGGCACCACGTCGTCGGCAGCGGCCTGAGCCCGGCTTCCGCCGGGCGCGCCGCCACCGAGCGGGCCGCCGCCGAGGCGGCGGCCCGGGAAATCCGGCTTCCGGCAGCGGCGGGGGGCACGCGCCCTGCCTCACTCTCCCTTCGTCCCTGGCAGACCCGTGGACGTCGCCGGTCACCGCACTAGAGACGCCGATGAACCCAGACGTTGGGCTCGACGTAGACCGCCGTGTCGTGGCGCAGGTCGCAGTGAACCGGGGTCAATGCCTCCGGGACGATCGTCGGACCGTGCGTGTCGAAGGGGAGGCCCGTCCACTCCCGCCAGTTGTCCAGCGACCCCACCACCACCATCGACGCCGGAGCCACCCCCACGATGTCCGCACCCAGCTTGACGTGCGCGCGTAGCAGAGGGTCCTGCGGGAGCCCGTTCCTGGTCCTCTGGATGTACTCGCTCATCGGAAGGTCCGGAACCTCCGCCTTGCCGGGTGGCCGCACCGGCGCGACGTAGTGACGGAAGCCCCTCGTCTCAGCCAGCCTGTGCATGGCCCGCAGCATGTGGGTGCCGATTCCCGTCCCGCGGAGGCCCTGGCGGACCACGACCTCGAGCCCGCAGACCGCGTCGCCCTTGTACCCCGCCAGCCGCGCGAGGTGAGCCTGACGCACGGCTCCGTCCCACCCGCTGTCGGGCAGGCCCTTGGGCGGCACGTCGTCAAGGCCGATGGGCACGCAGTAGCCCCGTGCGAGCACCTCCCCCGGATCCGTGGCCGACACGGCGACGAGGACGTAGTCGGGATAGTCCGTATGGGCGTCGATGTGGAACCGCTCGCCGATCGGCTCGTGCCGCATGAACTCCGGCCAGCTGTCCTTGAGTGCCGAGACCTTCCCCCTCAGGTCGGGTCGCTCGGCCAACGTCGTTATCTGTACGTCCTGGTTCACAGTTCCCGTCTTCTCCCCTGTCGGTTCACCACGAGCCGTCAGACGCCCGCGCCGCCGGACGCACTCTCAACCTGCTGTGCGAGCGCCGCGACGCTGGGCGTGTCGAAGAGCACCCGCAGGTTGATGTCGGTGTCGTGGACGTCGTTGATGCGGGCGATGACCTGGATGGCGAGCATCGAGTGCCCCCCGAGCTCGAAGAAGTCGTCATG
>NZ_JBHVVM010000015.1:162843-198164 GCF_042883525.1 Streptomyces sp. NPDC058195 | reverse complement strand
TGTGTTTTGTTTTTTTTTTGTTTCAGCCCGCGGCCCCCCACCCCCCCCCCGTCCGCGCGCCCGCTCTCGTGGGGGGGGGGGGGGCCCCCGCGGGCCCCCCCCCCCCCCCCGCCTCTCTGTGCCGTGTCGCGCGTACGCGCACCTCAGCGCGTCTTTCCGCCCTTCGGCATGCGCATGCCCTTGGGCATGGGGCCCTTCGGGAGCGGCATGTTGCTCATCAGGTCGCCCATCGCGCGCAGCCGGTCGTTGGCCGACGTCACCTGCGGGCCGGTGAGGACACGCGGCAGCTTGAGCATCTTGGTGCGCAGCTTCTTGAGCGGCACCTGGCCCTCGCCGTTGCCGACGATGATGTCGTGCACCGGTACGTCGACCAGGATGCGGGCCATCTTCTTCTTCTCGGACGCGAGCAGAGGCTTCACCCGGTTCGGGTTGCCCTCGGCGACCAGCACGATGCCGGCCTTGCTCACGGAGCGGTGGACGACGTCCTGGCTGCGGTTCATCGCGACCGCGGGGGTCGTGGTCCAGCCGCGGCCCACTCGGTCCAGCACCGCCGCCGCGGCGCCCGGCTGCCCCTCCATCTGCCCGAAGGCAGCACGCTCGGCACGCCGTCCGAAGACGATCGCCATCGCGAGGAGGGCCAGTACGAAGCCCAGGATGCCCAGGTAGACCGGGTGATCGATCGCGAAACCGATCCCGAGGAGGACGCCGAAGGTGACGATTCCCACGCCCGCGACGACAAGACCGATCTTCGGATCGCTCTTCCTGGCCATCTTGTAGGTCAGGGCGATCTGCTTGAGCCGCCCCGCGTTCTCGGCGCTGTCCGCGCCTTCAGTCTTTGCCTTCCTCGCCATGTGAAGAAGTTTACGTGGCTCAGGAACGCCGGTCCGCCGCGGCCTCCAGTACGGACAGCACGGACTCGGCCTCGACCCGGTCCTTGGCCCGGCGCCGGTCCTCCTGGAGGGCGGACCAGGCGTTGCGGCGGGCCGTGCGCTGCCCGCCGGCCAGGACCAGCGACTCGACGGCGCGGAGGGCAGCGGTGACGGACGGAAGGGCGGTGGCGCGTACCGGCACGGCCTGCATCGTGGAGATCTCCTCGGAGCGGATGTGCGCAATGAGCGGGGCGGGTGGCTCGCGCCGGCCCGACGACCCCGGACGGCCCGGGGTCCTGTCGTACGGCGTGTGCACCCAGCGTCACTGCTCGGTGTTACCAGTGGGTGACCGGGCGGTCAAACACCAATGAAACCCCGATCCGGCGGGGGCGCACGCCGAAGCGGTCCGTACGCGCCCCGGACCTGCGGGGAGCGTACGGACCGCTTCGTGTCGGTCATGACCGATCAGTGGTCTCCTGTGCCGCGATTCACACGGCGGGCGTCGCCGCGGGCGCCACGGCGGCGCCACGGCGGTCCATCGCCTGCTGGAAGAGACGGCCCGCGCGGTACGAGGAACGGACCAGCGGCCCGGACATCACACCGGAGTAGCCGATCGCGTCGGCCTCGTCCTTCAGCTCCACGAACTCCTGCGGCTTCACCCAGCGCTCCACCGGGTGGTGGCGCACGGAGGGGCGCAGGTACTGCGTGATCGTGATGAGCTCGCAGCCCGCGTCGTACAGGTCCTGGAGCGCCTCGCTGACCTCCTCGCGGGTCTCGCCCATGCCGAGGATCAGGTTGGACTTGGTCACCAGACCGGCCTCGCGGGCCCGGGTGATGACTTCCAGGGAGCGCTCGTAGCGGAAGCCGGGGCGGATCCGCTTGAAGATCCGGGGCACCGTCTCCACGTTGTGCGCGAGCACCTCGGGGCGGGCGGAGAAGACCTCGGCGAGCTGCTCGGGCACCGCGTTGAAGTCGGGGATCAGCAGCTCGACCTTGGTGCGGCCGGCCTCCCGCCCGGCGGTCAGCGCGTGGATCTGGCGCACGGTCTCCGCGTACAGCCAGGCACCGCCGTCCTCCAGGTCGTCGCGGGCGACGCCGGTGATGGTGGCGTAGTTCAGGTCCATCGTGACGACGGACTCGCCGACCCGGCGGGGCTCGTCGCGGTCCAGCGCCTGCGGCTTGCCCGTGTCGATCTGGCAGAAGTCGCAGCGCCGGGTGCACTGGTCACCCCCGATGAGGAAGGTGGCCTCGCGGTCCTCCCAGCACTCGAAGATGTTGGGGCAGCCGGCTTCCTGGCACACCGTGTGCAGGCCCTCGCTCTTCACGAGCTTCTGCAGCTGGTTGTACTCGGGGCCCATCTTCGCCCGGGTCTTGATCCACTCGGGCTTGCGCTCGATGGGGGTCTGGCTGTTCCGGACCTCCAGGCGCAGCATCTTGCGCCCGTCGGGTGCGACAGCGGACACTCCGGCACTCCCCTTTGCTTTCACTGCGTTGGATGCGTCATTGGATTCTTCGGCGAACACCAGGGTACGCCCGTGGTTCACACGGCTTTACGTCCGGCCAACCTGTGGCAGGCGGGGCCTATTCCCGGCCGCGCGATCCGGTCGTCACGCCGTGGCCACGGCATCGCCCGGGGCGTCCGCCGGGCGCTCGACGGCGCGCGGCGCGAGCGCGGCGTTCTCCAGGACGTCCCGCAGATGCTTCTCGACGACCGGGAGCACCTCGGCGATGGTGAGGTCGCGGCCGAGCTCGTACGCCAGTGAGGTGACGCCCGCGTCCCGGATGCCGCACGGCACGATCCGGTCGAACCAGGTGTTGTCCGGGTTCACGTTGAACGAGAAGCCGTGCATGGTCACGCCCTTGGCGACCCGGATGCCGATCGCCGCCAGCTTGCGGTCCTCGCGGCGCTGCCCGGCGTTGGACGGGGCGTACTCGGGGCCGTTCAGCCGCGCGTCGAACTCCTCGTCCCGCAGCCGGGGGTCGAAGTCGAGGGAGAGTCCGCCGACCGCCGGGCGCTCCTCGACCGGGTCGCCGAGCACCCAGACCCCGCTGCGGCCCTCGACCCGGGTGGTCTCCACGCCGAACTCGGCGGCGACCCGGATCAGCGCCTCCTCCAGACGGCGGACGTGCGCGACGACGTCCACCGGGCGGGGGAGCTTCTGGATCGGATAGCCCACCAGCTGTCCCGGGCCGTGCCAGGTGATCTTGCCGCCGCGGTCCACGTCGATGACGGGGGTGCCGTCCAGGGGGCGTTCGCTGTCGGCCGTGCGCCGCCCGGCGGTGTAGACGGGCGGGTGCTCCACCAGCAGGCAGGTGTCCGGGACCGCGTCCTCGAACCTGGCCGCGTGCACCTCGCGCTGCTTCTGCCAGGCCTCCTGGTAGTCGACGGCTTCCTCACCGAATCCCAGCCGGACGAACCGAAGCTCAGCCACGACAGATGCCTTCCTCTTGTGGTGCGCGGGCGGCGGGGGCCGGAGCCGCGTCACCATGCACTGATTCACGCCCTCGGCCACTGTACGACCGGTCCGTGAGCGGTGGCCCGGCAGGTCTTCCCGTCAGCGCCGCCCTCAATCCTCACACGATCGGATGAAAGTGAAGCTAAGGCGGCTGTGACCGGTGCGGGGGCCGCTAAATTCGCGCCGTTCCCCAAGGGCTGCCCGCCCGGCCCGGAAGGCAGGAGACCGTACAGCTGATGTCGGAACGACCTCCGCAGCGCACCCCCAACCGCCGACTCGCCGCGCTCATCACCGAGGCTGGTTTCTCCAACGCCGGGCTCGCCCGCAGGGTCGACCAACTAGGCCTCGAACACGGCCTCGACCTCCGGTACGACAAGACCTCCGTGACCCGCTGGCTGCGTGGTCAGCAGCCGCGCGGCACCACCCCCGCGCTGATCGCCGAGGTCTTCACCCGGCGGCTCGGGCGCCGGCTCTCCGCGCAGGACCTGGGGCTGGACGCCTGCGCCCCGGTCTACGCCGGTCTGGAGTTCGCGGCCACGCCCGCGGAGGCGGTCGACATCGTCAGCGGGCTGTGGCGGAAGGACTCCGGCAGCCATGTGGAGCTGCGCAAGATCGCCTTCACCCCGGCCGGGCTCGTCGTCCCCAGCCGGGACTGGCTGATCGGACGGGCCGACGAGTCGGTGGGCCGGGGCGGCGGTCCGGCGGGCCGGGACGGCGAGCCCGAGCCCCTGGCGTACGGCGGGCCGGGCGGGCCGGGCGGGTCGCACGGGGCGGCGGAGGGTGCCGGGCCGGGTGGTCCGCCCCGCCCCGGCACCCTCGGCGGGGCACGCCCGGCGCCGGGGGCGCACGGCCCGTACGGGGCGCCCGGTAACGCGCCCGGCGCCCGGGGCGGTGCCCGAGGCCCGGGGCCCGCTCGCCCCGCCGGGCCGCCCGCGCCGTCGGGCGCCCCCCTGCCCCCGCAGGCCGCCGCCCCCGTTCCCGGGCTGCCCGAGGGCCTCGGCCTGCCCCGGCAGCGGCCCTCCGAACGGGGTTCGGGCCAGCGGGTCAGCGGCGGTGACGTGGCCGCCCTGCGCTCGGTCGGCGAACTCTTCCGCACCCTCGACCACGCCTACGGCGGCGGCCACGCCCGCCAGGCGCTCGTCCGCTACCTGGAGCACGAGGCGGAACCGATGCTCCGGGGCACCTACGGCGAGGTGACCGGGCGCAGGCTCTTCGCCGCCGCCGCCGACCTGACCCGGCTGGCCGGCTGGACCTCGTACGACATCGCGGCCCACGGCCTGGCCCAGCGGTACTTCGTCCAGGCGCTGCGGCTCGCCCAGGCCGCCGGTGACCGGGCCTACGGCAGCTATGTGCTGACCACGATGAGCCGTCAGGCGGTCTACCTGGGCCACGGCAGGGAAGCCGTGCAGCTGGCCCGGGTGGCCCAGCAGGGCATCGGCTCCTCCGCGCCGCCCGTCGTCCAGGCCCTGCTGCACGCCGTCGAGGCGCGCGGCCACGGGGTGCTCGGCGAGTCCAGGGCCTGCACCACCTCGCTGGCGCGGGCCGAACGCGCGCTGGACATCGCCCGGCCCGGGGACGAAGTGCCGCACTGGGCCCGGCACTTCGACGAGGCCCAGCTCGCCGACGAGTTCGGCCACTGCCACCGGGACCTCCAGCAGTACCGGGCCGCGGCGCAGTACGCGGAGCGCTCGCTCCAGCTGCGCTCCCCGGCGTACGCCCGCAGCCGGCTGTTCTGCCGGGTGGTGCTGGCCTCCGCCCGGCTCGGGCTCGGCGAGCTCGACCAGGCGTGCGCGCTCGGCGTGGAGGCCGCCCAGCAGGCCACGGAGATGCGGTCGGCGCGGGCCGCGGAGTACGTACAGGACTTCGAGCGGCGGCTGGAGCCCTACCGGGACGCCGCCGCCGTGCGCTGCTACCGCGACCGGGTCGCCGCCCTGGGCTGAGACTCCGGGCCGAGCCCCCGCGCTGTGCCGGTGCGCCCGCCGGTGCGTCCCGGGTGTTCGAGCGCGGCTCCGGGCCGGGTCCACAGAACCCACCGGGCCGGAGCCGCGAGCTTGGTGTGCCCCTCCGGTCAGGCCGCCTCGGGCAGCGGTGTCCCGCTCGCCGGACGTACTCCCAGATCGGCGAGGATGGCATCGGCGGCGCGGCGCCCCGAGTACAGCGCGCCGCGGACCGTGCTGGTGTCGCGGTGGTCTCCGCACACGTACAGACCGGCCAGCAGCCGCACCGGGCGGCGGAGGTCGTGCGGGGCGGGCATCGCGGGGACCGCCTCCGGGTCGTGGTGGACGGCCAGCAGCTCCCAGTCGTCGGTGCGGATGCCGTACAGCGTGGCGAGATGGGCGCGGACCGCGCGGTCCAGTCCGGGCGGCGGGGTGCCGAGCACCGTGGAGCTGATCAGAGTACGGCCGCGCGGGGCGCGCGTGGGGTCGACGGAGCTCATCACCGCGGTGTGTGCCACCGGACCCGAACGGTCGGCGTCCAGCAGCAGGGCGGTTCCGGTCGGCGGGGGAGCGGGGGCGGTGTGGTGAAGGACCGTCACCGGGTGGAAGGACGGCGCCCTCAGACCGGGCAGCAGTCCGGCGGCGGCGCCCGCGCCGGTCGCCACCAGCAGCGAGCGGCAGCCCAGTTCCCCGTGTTCCTCGGTACGGACCGAGGTGATGTCGGCGGCCGTGACGTGCGTCCCCGTCCGTACGGTGCCGGGCGGCAGCGCGGCCGCGAGGAGTTCGGGCAGCGCCGACGAACCGCCCTCGGGCACGCACAGCCTGCCGCGCGCGTAGTCGCGCAGCACGAGATCGGCGCACCGGCTGGAGGTGCTGAGCCCGGGGTCGGCGAGCAGTGCGGAGAGCAGCGGACGCAGGAAGCCGTTGACCGTACGGGCGGGCAGGCCGCGGTGGGACAGGGCGGCGAGCGCGGTCTGCTCGGGCCGGGCCAGGATGCGGGCGGCCGGGGTGGCGGCGAGCCGGGACAGGGCGGCGGCCACCCGGGCCTGGTCGATCGGCCCGCCCATCGGCGGCCGGGGGGCGCTCGCGAGGGCGCGCGCTGCCTTGAGCGCGCCCCGGGCGCCCCGGACGTCGCCGGTGCGGTACTGGCGGCCCTCGCTGTGGACCAGCACCCCCGGGGCGAAGGCGCGCAGCACCAGCCCTTCGAGGCCGGGCGTGACGCGCAGCTGTGGGCAGGCGGTGGTGAGGAGCGGGCCGATGTGGTCGAGCCGGAAGCCGTCGACCTCGGCGGTGGACATCCGGCCGCCGACCCGGGGGGCGGCCTCCAGGACGCTGACGCTCAGCCCTGCGCTGGTCAATCGGTGGGCGGCTGACAGGCCGGCGATTCCGGCTCCGATGATGACGACGTCCGCGTGGTGTGCCGTGCTGAGCATGTGCCCCTCCCGAGTCGGCGCGGCCGTCGGGGCCGCGGCCCCGACGGGCCCCCGGAATGACCGGGTTCGCCAGGCCGTGCCGTCGAACCGGCGCCCAGAGGACGGTGGTTGACGGCAGTAAGGGGAGGTTAGGAGCGCGGCGGGTGCGGACGCAGTCGCGCGCACCCGGGGCACCGTTGCACGGGGTCGCATGCCTGTCCGATTTGGCACGGCGGGCGGCGCATCCCCGGGGGCGCTCAGCGCAGGGCGGCGCGGATCGCCCCGTCGATGCCAGGGAAGGCGAACACGAAGCCCGAGTCCAGCAGCCGCCCCGGCAGCACCCGCTGACTGCCCAGCACGTCCTGCGCGAAGTCCCCGAGGACGACCCGCAGAGCGGGTGCCGGGGCGGTGAGGAGCGTGGGACGGTGCAGCACCCGCCCCATCGCGGCCGTCACCTCGCGGTTGGTCACCGGGCCGGGCGCGGTCAGGTTCACCGGACCGGACAGCGACTCCGTCTCCAGGAGGTGGCGCAGCGCCGCGACCTCGTCGTGCAGCGCGATGAAGCTCCAGTACTGGCGGCCGTTGCCCAGCCTGCCCCCGAGCCCCGCCCGGAACAGCGGGAAGAGCCGCCCCCACGCCCCGCCCTCGCGGGCGACGACCAGCCCGGTGCGGGCGTGCACCGTCCGCACGCCCGCCTCCTGGGCGGCGGCCGTGGCGGCCTCCCACTCCACGCAGACCGACGGCAGGAAGCCCTCACCGGCCGGGGCGCTCTCGTCGACGGCACGGTCCCCGGTGTCGCCGTAGTAGCCGATCGCCGAACCGGAGACCAGCACCTTCGGCGGCGGGTCCAGCGACGCGACGGCTTCGGCGATCGCCGCCGTACCCAGCACCCGGCTGTCCCGGATCTCCCGCTTGTACGCCTCCGACCAGCGGTGATCGCCGACTCCGGCCCCGGCGAGGTGGACGACGGCATCGCAGCCGACCAGGCCCGCCGTGTCCACGTACCCGCGCCGGGGGTTCCACTCCGCCTCGTCGCCGGACCGGGCCGGGCGGCGTACCAGACGTACCACCTCCAGGCCGTCGGCCCGCAGCGAACGCACCAGCGCCGCTCCGAGGAGTCCGGATGCTCCGGTCACAGCGATACGGGAGTGCACCATGGCCCCCATCCTGCCCCAACGGCCCCGCCGGGCCCACGGGAGGCGCGGGACGCGCCGTGCGCCGCCGGTGGGCCGCGCGACGGAACCGGGCTGCTCCGGTCCGGCCGGTTCTGACACAGTGGCGGCATGTCCGAGACACCTCTGCCCCCGGCCTGCCGCGTCCGCCCCGCCGTCCTCCTGGACGATGAGGCGCTCGGCGAACTGGACCGTGCCACCTGGTCGACCCTGCACGCCGTCATGCCCCGGCCGCAGCCGCCGTACGCGCCCTTCTTCGACGACCAGCACGGGCCCGGGGACTTCCTGGTGGCCGAGGTCCGCGACGCCGCGGACGAGCCGCGCCTGGCCGGGTACATCCGGCTGGTCCCGCCCACCCCGCTGGCCTGCAACTCCCACGTCCGGCAGATACAGGGCCTCGCCGTCGCCGGCTGGGCGCGCGGCCGGGGCGTCGCCAGGACCCTGCTGCGCGCCGCCTGCGCGACGGCGAGGGGCGACGGGGCGAACCGGATCACCCTGCGGGTCCTCGGGCACAACGCGCCCGCGCGCGCCCTGTACGCGTCCGAGGGGTTCGCCGTCGAGGGCGTGCTGCCCGGCGAGTTCTTCCTGGACGGGCGGTACGTCGACGACGTACTGATGGGCCGTTCGCTCGCCCCGTGACCGGCCGGGGCCGAACGAGTGCCGCGGGAGACCGGCGCCCGGCAGGGTTCGCTCATCTCGTACGACGATCGGCTGAACATCGGCATGGCGGAGCCCGGCCTTCGGCATGACAGCGGTCCGGTGCGCGAAGGTCGCGGCATGACGGTACTCGCCTCCCCCGGCAAAAGTGTCCCTGTCCGCCGTGCTGCCCGTACCGCCTGCGCCGGTGCGCTGGCCGCCGCGGTGCTGTGCTGGCCGCCGGGAGCGGCCTACGCGGACGCGACATCGGCGTACGGCGACTGGTCGGTCAGCGGCGCCACGGGCACGGTCGCCATTCCCCTCGCGGACTTCCCGTCCGCGGCGGTGGCGACGGACAGCAGCACGGCGGTGGTGGAGCCGGGGACCTCGGTCTTCCTGGGACCGGGCACGCCGGTGGGAGACCGGTACGGTACGTCGCAGGGCAAGGAGTACGTCACTCTGCGGACCGCCGCGGGCAGGACGCCGTCCACGACGACCCTCACGTTCGAGCATCCGACGAACGCCGGTACCTTCGCCTTCACCCTGGGCGACATCGACGCCGACAGCGTCAGGGTCACCGCGACGGGTGCGGACGGGCAGCCCCTGACGGTGGATCAGCTGGGCTGGCAGGGCGCCTTCAACTACTGCCAGGCCACACCGAAGCCGTCCGAGTGCGGGGCCGCCGGGACGGACACCGACGTACCGAACTGGGATCCCGCCACGAGCACCCTGACCGGCAACGGTTCCGACACCACGGGGGCCTCCGGCTGGTTCCAGCCCACCGTGCCGGTCACCGGCATCACCCTGACCTTCACCAGGCAGAGCGGCTTCCCGGTCTACCAGGTGTGGACCTCGTCGCTGTCCTCACGGATCGCCGGGCAGGTCACCGCCGACTGCGGCACGCCCGCCGGGCTGGAGGTGCGGCTCCTGGACGAGAACGGACAGCCCGTCCTGGGCACCGACGGCGCACCCCTCACCACGACCACCGACGACCAGGGGCGGTACAGCTTCACGGACCTGGCTCCCGGCCCTTACCAGGTGAGCACGGAATCGGACGACTACACCCCGCCGACCAGCTCCCGCACGGCCGATACCAGCGACGGAAACAGTGTCACCGATGCCGATCTGGCACTGACCTGCCGCGTCGTCCCCGCTCCTTCGCCGACCGTGTCGATCCCGCCGGTTCCGGAGGTGCCCGAGCTGCCGTTGCCGACCGTGTCGATCCCGCCGGTTCCCGAAGTGCCTGAGCTGCCGTCGCCGATCGTGTCGATCCCGCCGGTTCCGGAGGTGCCCGAGCTCCCCTCGCCGATCGTGACGATTCCGCCGGTCTTCCCGATTCCCCCGGCGCCGACGAGTCCTTCGCCGACCCCGACCTGTCCTCCGACTCCGCCGCCCACGCACGCGCCGAAGCCGACGGCCCATCCTCACCCGCACGGGAAGCCGAAGCCGACGGCCCATCCCCACCCGCACGGGAACTGGTGAGCGACGGCCGCGCCCGGACTCGTCACGAGGGGGCCACGGGGCGTCCCGCCGGGCCGGCTGCTCAGCCCGTGAAGAGCCGCATACCGCCCATGAGCTGATGCAGGCAGCGGACGGCCAGCTCGGCCGGTGAGCCGGGCCCGGCCGTCGGCGCGTCCGTCGCAGCCCAGGACTCCAGCGCGACCCGTACCGCGTCCGTGGCGGCGGCAGCGGCCAGCCGGAGCTCCAGCGGGTCCGCCCCCTCGCCCGCCAGCCGGGCCAGCACCGGCAGCAGCCGCTCCTCCGAATCCTGGTTGACCCGGTACCAGACCGCGCGGAGCGCCGGGTCCTGCGCGGCCGCCCGCAGCAGCCCCCGTGTCCAGCCCAGCTGCTCCACGGCGTCCGCCCCCGGCGCGGCGAGTGCCTCGGTGACCGCCCGTTCCAGGGGCCCGGCGAGGGTGTCCTGCGGCTCGGCCGCCTCCAGCAGGGACCGCCAGCGCTCGCCTCCGCCGGAGAGCAGCGGGCCCACCGCGTCCTGCTTGGAGCGGAAGTACCGGTAGAAGGTGCGCAGCGCCACACCCGCCCGGTGCGCGATGTCCTCCGCCGTGGTGCCGTCGGGGCCCCGCTCGGCGAAGAGCGAGGCCGCGGCGCGGGCGATCTCCAGCTGGGTCGCGGCTTTGCGCCGCTCGGTGAGGGTCGGCTGCGTCGGCTCGGTGCTCATTCCCAGGAGATTACCCCGGAGGGGAAGCGGTGTGCGCGAAATGCCGTCATGGCAAAACGTGCCATGCAGGCGTACGGTGGACAGCGATCGGGACGCCATCGGGGCGCCGTCGAGACGCTCCGGGACAGCAGTCACCGGGATCGGAGAGAGACATGAACCGCTACGAAGGCCGCCGCGCACTCATTACCGGAGCCGGTTCCGGCATCGGCCAGGCCACCGTCCACCGCGTCCTCGCCGAGGGCGGCCGGGTCGTCGCGGCCGACGTCAGCGAGGCCGGGCTGAAGAAGACCCAGGACACCGCCGCGGCGAACGGCACCGCCGAGCGCCTCACCACCCTGGTCCTGGACATCGCGGACGAGGCAGCGGTCCGGGCCGGGGTCGCCTCCGCCGTGCAGACCCTCGGCGGGCTCGACGTCCTGGTCAACGCTGCCGGAATCCTGCGCTCCGAGCACACCCACAAGACCTCGCTGGAGTTCTTCAACAAGATCATCGCGGTCAACCTCACGGGTACGTTCCTGATGATCCGCGAAGCGATACCCGCGCTGATCGAGGGCAGCGAACCGGCCGTGGTGAACTTCTCCTCCACCTCCGCGAGCTTCGCGCACCCGTACATGTCGGCGTACGCGGCGAGCAAGGGCGGCATCCAGTCGATGACGCACGCGCTGGCCAGCGAGTACAGCAAGCAGGGGGTGCGGTTCGTCGCCGTCGCGCCCGGCTCGATCTCCTCCGACATGACCAGCGGCCACGGTCCGGGGCTGCCCGCCGACGCCGACATGTCGCTCTTCATGAAGCTCTCCCCGGCGCTCGGGGCGGGCTTCGCCAGCCCGGACACCGTCGCCGGTGTCGTCGCGATGCTCGGCTCCCGGGACGGCGCGTTCATCACGGGCACGGAGATCCGCATCGACGGCGGAACCCACTTCTGAGCCGTACCGGGTCCTCTGCCGAGCCCCGTTGCCGGGTCCTCAGCCGGGTCCGAACCGCGCCCAGAGCGCGGGGAAGCGGTTCGCCAGGGCGTCGTCGCCGAAGCCCACGGGGTCGCCCTCGGGCTCGGCGGCCTGGGGCGGCAGCCCGAGGTCCGGCGCGACCACGCCGGTGAGCTGCTCGTACGCCTCGTCGGCGGCGTAGCCGAGCTCCTCGCCGTCCCCGTCGGTCTCCTCGTCGAAGCCGTCGAGGAGACGGGCCAGCCCGTCCGGCTCGTGCAGGGCGCCCTCGAAGACCTCCCGGCCCTGGCCGATCAGCCAGCACCGGAAGAAGTCGAAGGCGCCCTCGCCCGCGCCGCCCAGCAGTACCGCGGCGGCCCCCCACAGATCCCAGCGGTAGGCGCGGTTGAAACGGGCCTCGAAGTGCCGGGCGAAGTCCAGCACCGCGTCGGGGTCGAGCCGCACCAGCCGCTCGACGAGCAGCTCGGCCTGGTCCTCCGGGTCGCCCTCGGCGGCCGTGCGCGTGCTGTCGACGATCTCCCAGAACTCCGTCTCGTCCATCACGGCTCAAGCATCGGTCCTGGCGCCGGGCGGCGCACGCGGACGCGGGGCGGGGCGGGGCTCAGCCGTACAGCTCGCGCAGCCGCGCGGCCGCCGCCGCGAACCGCTCCCGCAGCGCGACCGGCTCCAGCACCTCCGACTCCGGCCCCAGGGCCAGCAGTTGGCTGAAGGCGATCTCCTCCGACTCGATCGGCACGGTGACCGTGAGCCACCCCTCGGCATCCGGCGGACCGGCCGCCTCCAGCGCCTCCTGGACCGCCGAACGGTCCAGCGTGTACGGCAGTCGGCGTACCCCCTCGGGCGACAGCCGCACCGTCACCTCGGCCCGCAGCAGCGACCGGGCGAACTGCGCGGCCCGCTCCGCCCAGAAGCCCGCCAGATCGAACCGCTCGTCCCGCTCGAACCGCGCGTCGGACACCGCCACGTCCGAGAACCGGTCGACCCGGTACACCCGGAAGTCGCCCGCCACCCGGGCGCAGACGTACCAGACCCCCGCCTTCAGCACGAGCCCGTGCGGATCCAGCTCCCGCTCGACAGCGCTGTCCGGGCCTCCCCGCAGATAGCGGGCCCGTACGGTCCGGTCGTCCCACACGGCCTCGGCCAGGCCGGACAGCGGCCGAGGGGTGACCGGTTCCTTGTACCAGGCGGGCGCGTCCAGGTGAAAGCGCCGCACGGTACGGTCCGGGACGTCCCGCAGCGAGGGCATCAGGGCCGCCGACACCTTGAGCCGGGCGGCCGACGCGGCGTCCTCCAGCCCCATCTCGCGCAGCGCGGACGGCAGCCCGGACAGGAAGAGCGCCTCGGCCTCGTCCCGGGCGAGGCCGGTGAGCCCGGTCCGGTAGCCGCCGATCAGCCGGTAGCCCCCGGCCCGGCCCCGGTCCGCGTAGACCGGGACACCCGCTTCCGAGAGGGCCTGCGCGTCCCGGGTCACGGTCCTCGCCGACACCTCCAGCTCCCGGGCGAGTTCCGCGGCGGTCATGACCGGGCGGGACTGCAGGAGCAGCACCATTCTGATGAGACGGGCAGCGCGCATACGGTCATTGTGTCCGTATGCGCGCTGCCCGGGTCCGCGGTCTCAGAGCCCGTACCGCTCCCGGGCCTCCTTGACCGAGGCCGCGCCGACCTCGCCGCGGCGGGCCAGCTGGGCCAGGGCCGCGACCGTGAGCGAACGGGCGTCGACGCCGAAGTGGCGGCGGGCCGCGTCCCGGGTGTCGGAGAGGCCGAAGCCGTCCGTGCCGAGCGAGGACCAGTCCTGCTCCACCCACTGGCTGATCTGGTCCGGGACCTGACGCATCCAGTCGCTCACCGCGACGACCGGACCCGGTGCGCCCTCCAGCGCCTGGGTCACGTACGGCACCCGCTGCTCCCCGCGGAGCAGCGCGGCGTCGCACTCCAGCGCCTCGCGGCGCAGCTCGCCCCAGGAGGTGGCGGACCAGACGTCGGCCGTGACACCCCAGTCCGAGGCCAGCAGTTCCTGCGCCTCCAGGGCCCAGTGGATCGCCGTGCCGGAGGCCAGCAGCTGCACCCGCGGCGCGTCCGCGGAGGCGGGCGTGCCCTCCTTGAAGCGGTACAGGCCCTTGACGATGCCCTCCTCGACGCCCTCCGGCATCGCGGGCTGCGGCTTCGGCTCGTTGTAGACCGTCAGGTAGTAGAAGACGTTCTCGGCCTCGGGGCCGTACATCCGGCGCAGACCGTCCTTGACGATCACCGCGATCTCGTACGCGAACGCCGGGTCGTAGTTGAGCGAGGCCGGGTTCGTGGCCGCGATCAGCTGCGAGTGGCCGTCCGCGTGCTGGAGGCCCTCACCGGTCAGCGTCGTGCGGCCCGCCGTGGCGCCGACGATGAAGCCCTTGCCGAGCTGGTCGGCGAGCTGCCACATCTGGTCGCCGGTCCGCTGCCAGCCGAACATCGAGTAGAAGATGTAGAAGGGGATCATCGTCTCGCCGTGCGTCGCGTACGACGTCGAGGCGGCGATGAAGTCGGCCATGGCCCCGGCCTCGGTGATCCCCTCGTTGAGGATCTGGCCGTCCTTGGCCTCCTTGTAGTACATCAGCTGGTCGCGGTCGACCGGCTCGTACGTCTGGCCCAGCGGCGAGTAGATGCCCGCCGAGGGGAACAGCGACTCCATGCCGAAGGTGCGTGCCTCGTCCGGGACGATCGGCACCCAGCGCCTGCCGGTCTGCTTGTCCCGCATGAGCTCCTTGACCAGGCGGACGAAGGCCATGGTGGTGGCCATCTCCTGCTTGCCGGACCCCTTCTTGAGCGCGGCGAACGCGCGCTCCTCGGGCTGCGGCAGCTCCACCGCGTGGACCCGGCGGGCCGGAGCGGGGCCGCCGAGGGCGGCGCGGCGCTCCTGGAGGTAGCGGACCTCGGGGGAGTCGGCGCCCGGGTGGCCGTAGGGCACCAGGCCGTCGGCGAAGGCGCTGTCCGGGATCGGCAGGCCGAGCAGCTCGCGCATGTCCTTGAACTCGTCCACCGAGAGCTTCTTCATCTGGTGGTTGGCGTTCTTGGACTCGAAGCCCTTGCCGAGCGTGAAGCCCTTCACGGTCTGCGCCAGGATCACGGTCGGCGCGCCCTTGTGCGCCAGCGCCGCCCGGTAGGCCGCGTACACCTTGCGGGCCTCGTGGCCGCCGCGCGAGGTGTAGAAGCATTCGGCGATCTTCGCGTCGGTGAGCAGCTTCGCCAGTTCGGCGAGGGCGGGCTCGGCACCGAAGAAGTGCTCGCGGATGTACGCGACATCGCGCGTGGCGTACGTCTGGAACTGCGCGTCCGGGACCTCCCGGAGGCGGCGGACCAGCGCACCGGTGGTGTCCAGCTGGAACAGCTCGTCCCAGGCGGTGCCCCAGAGCGTCTTGACGACGTTCCACCCGGCGCCGCGGAAGGCCCCCTCCAGCTCCTGGACCACGCGGAAGTTGGCGCGGACCGGGCCGTCGAGGCGCTGGAGGTTGCAGTTGATGACGAAGGTCAGGTTGTCGAGCTGCTCACGGGCCGCGAGGGCCAGGGCGGCGGTCGACTCGGGCTCGTCCATCTCGCCGTCGCCGAGGAAGGCCCAGACGTGCGAGTTCGACGTGTCCTTGATGCTGCGGTTGGCCAGGTAGCGGTTGAAGCGCGCCTGGTAGATCGCGGAGAGCGGGCCGAGGCCCATCGACACGGTGGGGAACTCCCACAGCCAGGGCAGCCGCCGCGGGTGCGGGTAGGAGGGCAGGCCGTCGCCGCCCGCCTCCTGGCGGAAGTTGTCGAGCTGCCGCTCGCTCAGCCGGCCGTCGAGGAAGGCGCGGGCGTAGATGCCGGGGGAGGCGTGGCCCTGGATGTAGAGCTGGTCGCCGGAACCGTCCCCCTCCTTGCCGCGGAAGAAGTGGTTGAAGCCGGTCTCGTACAGCCAGGCCGCCGAGGCGAAGGTGGCGATGTGGCCGCCGACGCCGAAGCGGGAGCCACGGGTGACCATCGCGGCCGCGTTCCAGCGGTTCCAGGCGGTGATCCGGGACTCCATCTCCAGATCGCCGTCGAACTCGGGCTCGGCGGCGGTCGGGATGGAGTTGACGTAATCGGTCTCCAGCAGCTTGGGCAGCGCGAGACCGGCGCCCTCGGCGTGCTCCAGCGAGCGGCGCATCAAGTACGCGGCGCGGTGCGGGCCGGCGGCCCTGGTGACGGCATCCAGGGAGGCCGCCCATTCGGCGGTCTCCTCGGGGTCGCGGTCCGGGAGCTGATCGAGCTCGCTCGGAAGCTTTCCTACGGGGTCGGTCATGATCGCCGCCTTCCGGAGTGGGAGGGGGGTGGAGAAGGCCCTGACTGGCAGGACAGGGCGATCGGGCGGTGAGCCCGCGAAGTGAACTGTAAGGGGCCGATCGATGATCGATCAAAGGGTGAAGGGCAAAACTTCTCGATATGAAGAAATTGGCATTCGGTGCCGCGAAACGGGGCACGGAGTGACGGGATTTACGGCGCAAAAAGGGCGCCTGCCTGCACGGACGAGCGCCCCTCGCGACAGATGCGTGCGGCTCCGGCGGCCCCTAGGGTCTTTCGTTTGGATCAGGCTGGATCAGGGAGCGGGGGCTGGTGCGTGCAGCTGCAAGGCGGAGGAAGGAGCCGACGCGGAGCGTCGGTGACTGACGACAACGCGGCAGATGTGCGTGCCGGCCCCCGCGAGCCCGGCATGATCCAAACGAGAGGCCCTAGGCGCGCGGGGCGCACCCGAGGACGTGTGCCTTGGCCAGCACCCCGATGTCCGGGTCCTTGCGCAGGAACGCCTCGATGAGCGCCTCGTGCTCCTCCGCGTACGACTTCTGCACCGTGCCCAGCCAGCGGATCGACAGGGCCGTGAACACCTCGATGCCCAGCCCCTCCCAGGTGTGCAGCAGCACCGCGTTGCCCGCCGCCCGCACCATCTCGCGGTGGAATCCCACGGTGTGCCGGACCTGCGCCTCGCCGTCGGCCAGTCGGTCCGCCTCGTAGAGGGCCGTCACGTGCGGGGTGAGCCGGGAGCAGTCCTCACCGAGGGCCGGGGCCGCCAGCTCCGCCGCGATCTGCTCCAGACCGGCCCGCACCGGGTAGCTCTCCTCCAGGTCGGCGGCGGTGAGATTGCGGACCCGGACGCCCTTGTTGGGGGCCGACTCGATCAGCCGGAGCGTCTCCAGCTCCCGCAGCGCCTCGCGCACCGGCGTCTGGCTGACCTCCAGCTCGGTGGCGATGCGGCGCTCCACGATCCGCTCACCGGGCTTCCAGCGCCCGCTGACGATCCCCTCCACGATGTGCTCGCGGATCTGTTCGCGCAGCGAGTGGACGACGGGCGGGGTCATGAGGGCTCCTTCGGGACGAACCGGTGCTTCCGCGTCATCACGGCGGCCGGGGCGACCGGCGGTGTCTGGGGCGTGACCTAGACAATACGGCGGCGCCCCCGCCCGGATGTGCTCCGGACGGGGGCGCCGCTGGTGAGGCTGGTTACAGCCGCCGCGTTCAGAGGCCGAGCTCGACCTCGAACTCGCCGGCCTCCAGGATCGCCTTGACCGAGGTCAGGTAACGGGCGGCGTCCGCGCCGTCCACCAGACGGTGGTCGTAGGAGAGCGACAGGTACGTCATGTCGCGGACACCGATCACGGTGCCCTCCTCGGTCTCGATGACCGCCGGACGCTTCACCGTGGCACCGATGCCCAGGATGGCGGCCTGGTTCGGCGGCACGATGACGGTGTCGAAGAGCGCACCGCGCGAGCCGGTGTTGCTGATGGTGAAGGTGGCACCGGACATGTCGTCCGGGGTCAGGCCGCCACCACGGGCCTTGCCGGCCAGCTCGGCGGTCTTCTTGGCGATGCCCGCGATGTTCAGGTCGCCCGCACCCTTGATGACCGGGGTCATCAGGCCCTTCTCGGCGTCCACGGCGATGCCGATGTTCTCCGAGTCGAAGTACGTGACGGTCGAGTCGTCCTCGTTGATCCGGGCGTTGACGACCGGGTGGGCCTTCAGCGCCTGGGCCGCCGCCTTGACGTAGAACGGCATTGGGGACAGCTTGACGCCCTCGCGGGCGGCGAACGCGTCCTTCGCCAGGTTGCGCAGCTTCATCAGCTTGGTGACGTCGACCTCGACGACCGTGGTCAGCTGGGCCTGCGAGTGCAGCGCCTTCATCATGTTGTCGCCGATGAGCTTGCGCATGCGGGTCATCTTGACCGTCTGGCCGCGCAGCGGGGACGCCTCCAGCTTCGGCGCCTTCTTCGAGGCGGCCGGAGCGGCGGGGGCGGCCGGAGCCGGGGTCGCGGCGGCGGCCTTGGCGGCCTCCGCGGCGGCGACGACGTCCTGCTTGCGGATACGGCCACCGACACCGGTGCCCTTGACCGCGCCCAGGTCGACGGCGTTCTCGGCGGCGAGCTTGCGGACCAGCGGGGTGACGTACGCGCCGTCGTCACCGGAGGGCGCGGCCGGGGCAACCGGGGTGACCGGAGCCGGGGCGGCCGGAGCCACCGGAGCGGCCGGAGCCACCGGAGCCGGAGCGGCGACCGGGGCGGCGGGCGCCACCGGGGCCGGAGCCGGAGCGGGGGCGGCCGGGGCCACCGGAGCCGGAGCGGCCGGGGCCACGGGCGCCGGAGCGGCGGCGGGCGCCGGAGCGGCCGGAGCCGGGGCAGCCGCCGGAGCGGCACCGGGGGCACCGATGACGGCGAGCTTGGCACCGACCTCGGCGGTCTCGTCCTCGGCGACGACGATCTCCAGCAGCACGCCGGAGACCGGGGCCGGGATCTCGGTGTCGACCTTGTCCGTGGAGACCTCCAGGAGGGGCTCGTCCTCCGTGACCTCCTCGCCGACCTCCTTCAGCCAGCGGGTGACGGTGCCCTCGGTGACGCTCTCGCCGAGCGCCGGAAGGGTGACGTCGGTACCGGCGGCGCCACCGGCCGGTGCGGCTGCCGGAGCCTCGGCCGCGGGGGCCGGAGCGGCGGCGGGGGCCTCGGCGGCAGGCGCCGGGGCCGGGGCCGGGGCGGCCGCGGGCTCGGCGGCCGGAGCCGCGGCGGGCGCACCCGTGCCGTCGTCGATGATGGCCAGCTCGGCGCCGACCTCGACGGTCTCGTCCTCGGCGACCTTGATGGACGCCAGAATGCCCGCTGCGGGGGCCGGGATCTCGGTGTCGACCTTGTCGGTCGAGACCTCGAGAAGCGGCTCGTCGGCCTCGACGCGCTCGCCCTCGGCCTTCAGCCAGCGGGTGACAGTTCCCTCGGTGACGCTCTCGCCGAGCGCCGGAAGGGTTACGGAAACCGACATGGTTTCAGTTGCTCCTTACGAAAGTGCGGAAGTAGGTCGTCGTCGCGCCCGGTCGACTGGATCAGTCGTGGGAGTGAAGCGGCTTGCCGGCCAGGGCCAGGTGGGCCTCGCCCATCGCTTCGTTCTGGGTCGGGTGGGCGTGGATGAGCTGCGCGACCTCGGCGGGCAGCGCCTCCCAGTTGTAGATCAGCTGGGCTTCGCCGACCTGCTCGCCCATACGGTCACCGACCATGTGGACGCCGACCACGGCACCGTCCTTGACCTGGACGAGCTTGATCTCGCCCGCGGTCTTGAGGATCTTGCTCTTGCCGTTGCCCGCGAGGTTGTACTTCAGAGCGACGACCTTGTCCGCGCCGTAGAGCTCCTTGGCCTTGGCCTCGGTGATGCCCACGGAGGCGACCTCGGGGTGGCAGTACGTCACCCGCGGGACACCGTCGTAGTCGATCGGAACGGTCTTCAGACCGGCCAGCCGCTCCGCCACCAGGATGCCCTCGGCGAAGCCGACGTGCGCGAGCTGGAGCGTCGGGACCAGGTCACCCACGGCGGAGATGGTCTCCACGTTGGTCCGCATGTACTCGTCGACGAGGACGTAGCCGCGGTCCATCGCGACCCCGGCCTCCTCGTAGCCCAGGCCCTGCGAGACCGGGCCGCGGCCGATGGCGACCAGCAGCACCTCGGCCTCGAAGGTCTTGCCGTCGGCGAGGGTCACGCGGACGCCGTCCTGCGTGTACTCGGCGCTCTGGAAGAACGTACCGAGGTTGAACTTGATGCCGCGCTTGCGGAAGGCGCGCTCAAGGAGCTTCGAGCTGTTCTCGTCCTCGACCGGGACCAGGTGCTTCAGGCCCTCGATGATGGTCACGTCGGTGCCGAAGGACGTCCACGCCGAGGCGAACTCGACGCCGATGACGCCGCCGCCCAGCACGATCGCGGACTTCGGGACGCGGTCCAGCTTCAGCGCGTGGTCCGAGGAGATGATGCGGTTGCCGTCGATCTCCAGGCCCGGCAGCGACTTCGGCACGGAGCCGGTCGCGAGCAGCACGTGGCGGCCCTGGACGCGCTGGCCGTTCACATCCACCGAGGTGGGGGAGGAGAGCCGTCCCTCACCCTCGATGTAGGTGACCTTGCGCGAGGCGATGAGACCCTGCAGGCCCTTGTACAGGCCCGAGATCACGTCGTCCTTGTACTTGTGGACGGCCTCGATGTCGATGCCCTCGAAGGTGGCCTTGACACCGAACTGCTCCGACTCGCGCGCCTGGTCGGCGATCTCGCCGGCGTGCAGCAGGGCCTTCGTGGGGATGCAGCCGTTGTGCAGGCAGGTGCCGCCGACCTTGCCCTTCTCGATCAGAGCGACGTCCAGGCCCAGCTGAGCCCCGCGCAGGGCCGCGGCGTAACCGCCGCTACCGCCGCCGAGGATCACTAGGTCGAAAACGGTGCTGGCGTCGTTCGCCACGTCACGTCCTCCATGCATGTGCGCCGTACGCCGGGCCCCGTCGCTGGGGGATGACCGCCGGTCGGCTGGTGTTCGGCCGCTGTGTGTTTTTCGGCCCTGTGGTGGGGGCCCTGTCCTGCCGAGAACCCATCTTCGCACTTGTTGACGGTGAGCGGGACGCGGGGCCCGGGTCCGGGACGGATGATCATCCGTCCCGGGCGGTTACCACCGCGTAGACGCCTGCGGATTTCGTTGAGAGCGAAACCCGCCGGATTTCCGCGCGGTGGTGCCGTCGGAGCAACGCGTACGGCCCCGGGCCTATGCCCGGGGCCGTACGTCAGGCTCGCGGCGTCAGGTTCCCGATGCCGGCTTGTGGCCTCGGGTTCATGACCTCGGGCTCATGACCTCAGCCGAGGTCGCCGTCGGCGGTGCGCTCGGCCAGCCTGACCAGCGTGCGGACCGCGGAGCCGGTGCCGCCCTTCGGCGTGTAGCCGTACGGAGCGCCCTCGTGGAACGCCGGGCCCGCGATGTCCAGGTGCGCCCAGGCGATGCCCTCGCCCACGAACTCCTTCAGGAAGAGCCCGGCCACCAGGCCGCCGCCCATCCGCTCGCCCATGTTGGCGATGTCGGCGGTCGGGGAGTCCATGCCCTTGCGCAGGTCGGCGGGGAGCGGCATCGGCCAGGAGGCCTCGCCGACCTCCTCGGCGATCTCGTGGATCGAGGTACGGAAGGCGTCGTCGTTCGCCATGATGCCGAAGGTGCGGTTGCCCAGCGCCAGCACCATCGCGCCGGTCAGGGTCGCCACGTCGACGATCGCGTCCGGGTTCTCCTCGGAGGCGCGGGTCAGCGCGTCGGCGAGGACGAGACGGCCCTCGGCGTCCGTGTTCAGGACCTCGACGGTCTTGCCGCTGTACATGCGCAGCACGTCACCCGGGCGGGTGGCGTTGCCCGACGGCATGTTCTCGGCGAGCGCCAGCCAGCCGGTGACGTTGACCCGCAGGCCCAGGCGCGCGGCCGCGACGACGGCGGCGAACACGGCGGCGGCGCCGCTCATGTCGCACTTCATCGTCTCGTTGTGACCGGCCGGCTTCAGCGAGATGCCGCCCGAGTCGTAGGTGATGCCCTTGCCGACCAGGGCCAGGGTCTTCTCCGCCTTCGGGTGCGTGTACGCCAGCTTCACCAGGCGCGGGCCGTGCGTGGAGCCCTGGCCGACGCCCATCAGGCCGCCGAAGCCGCCCTTGACGAGCGCCTTCTCGTCCAGGACCTGCACCTTGATGCCGTGCTCCTTGCCCGCGGCGGTGGCCACGGCGGCGAAGGACTCGGGGTACAGGTCGTTCGGCGGGGTGTTGATCAGGTCGCGGGCGCGGTTCATCTCCTCGGCCAGCGCGATCGCGCGCTCGGCGGCGGCCTTGAACGCCTTGTCGCGCGGCTTGGCACCGAGCAGGGCGACCTCGGCGAGCGGCTGCTTCGCGCCGTTGCCGTTCTTCTTGCCCTTCGGGGCGAGCTTGTTCTCGCCCTGCTGGTACGCGGTGAAGGCGTACGCGCCCAGGAGCGCGCCCTCGGCGACCGCCCCGGCGTCCTCGGCGGACTCGGCCGGGAGCGCGAAACCGGCCTTCTTCGCGCCGGACAGGGTGCGGGCGGCCGAACCGGCGGCGCGGCGCAGCGCCTCGGCGCCGTACGCTTCGCCCTTCTCCGGGGCGGAGCCGAGGCCGGCCGCGATGACGACCGGGACCTTCAGTCCCTCGGGCGCGGGGAGCTTGGTCACCTCGCCCTCGGCACCGGTGGCGCCCAGGGCCTCGAGGACGGCGGCGAGCTTCCCGCCGAACGCCTGGTCCACGGCCTCGGCGCCCGGTGCGAGCACCGGACCCTTGGCGCCCTTGGCGACCCCGACGACGAGTGCGTCGGCGCGCAGCGTCGCCGCCCCGGCAGTGCTGAGAGTGAGAGCAGTCACGGTGGTGAAATCTCGCTTCCGTTGAGTTCCATGGTGGTCGAGGGATGGGCCGACCGTGCCCGGCGCATCGTAGACGCCCCCGCGATGTGCCGGGAATGAGCCTACGCGCGCCTTTGCGGTGGGATCACGGCGGCGGGCCGTCGATGGCTCGAAGCGGCTTCGGTTCCCCGGCCCCCGTGCGGCCTGGCCGGGCCGGGCACCGTAAGGTCGGCGGCGGAACGGGACCGACCAGGGGGGACCATGCACGCCCGTGGGGCCGCACGCCTGAGGGCGGGCGCACTGCTGCTGACCCTGACCGCCCTGCTGTCCGGCTGCACCTCGGCACCGGAGCCGGCGCCGGAGCCCGCCGCCAGGGATCACTGGCGGCCGGAAGCGGGCCTCGGCTGGCAGTGGCAGCTCTCCGGCCCGCTCGATCCGGCGGTGGACGTCCCGGTGTACGACATCGACGGCTTCGACCACGGCACCGCCGCCGTCGACGGCCTGCACCGCCGGGGCCGCAAGGTGATCTGCTACCTCTCCACCGGCGCCTGGGAGGAATTCCGCCCGGACGCCGGGAAGTTCCCCGCCCGGGTGCTCGGCAGGGGAAACGGCTGGAAGGGCGAGCGCTGGCTCGACATCCGGCGCACCGACGTCCTGGAACCGCTGATGGAGAAGCGGATCGCGATGTGCGCGCGCAAGGGCTTCGACGCCGTCGAGCCCGACAACATGGACGGCTACCGAAACCGCACCGGCTTCCCCCTGACCGCCGCCGACCAGCTGCGCTACAACCGGCTCATCGCCGAGATCGCCCACCGGCACGGACTCGCCGTCGGCCTGAAGAACGACCTCGGCCAGATCCCCGAGCTGGAGCCGGACTTCGACTTCGCGGTCAACGAACAGTGCGCGCAGTACGGCGAATGCGCGAAGCTCTCCCCGTTCGTGAAGGCGGGCAAGGCCGTGTTCCACGTCGAGTACGAGCTGCCGGTCACCCGGTTCTGCGGCCAGTCGCGGCGGCTGGGGCTCAGCTCCCTGCTGAAGAAGTACGAACTCGGCGCATGGCGCCAGGAGTGCCCGCAGCCCCGCGGCTGAAGGCCGGTCCGGGAGGGCCTAACCGAACGTCAGCACCACCAGCACCGCTGTCGCCGCGGTCTCGGCCAGGGCGCCGAACACATCACCGGTCACCCCGCCGAACCGCCGTACACACCGCCGCAGCAACAACTGGGCCACTCCCAGGGCCGCCACCGCGGCCACTGCGTGACGCGCCGCCCCGTACCCGCCGAGGAGCGCCCCCGCCCCCGCGCACCCCGCGACCACCACGGCCCCGGCCAGCGCCGCGCCCCGCACCGTCACCGTGCCCGCCACCGCCGCGCCCAGCCCCTCCGGACGGGCCGCGGGCACGCCCCGGCAGGAGGCCAGGGTGAGCGCCAGGCGGGCGGCCACCGCCGCGACGGCCGCCGCCACCGCGCCGTCCGCCCAGCTCCGCGCGTACAGCTCCTGGAGCGCCGCGACCTGGGCCAGCAGCACGAACAGCAGGGTGATCACACCGAACGGCCCAATGTCCGACTGCTTCATGATCCGCAGGGCCTGGTCGGCGGGCTTGCCGCTGCCCAGGCCGTCGGCCGTGTCCGCGAGACCGTCCAGATGCAGCCCCCGGGTCAGCGCCGCGGGAACCGCGGCCGAGGCGACGGCGGCCAGCAGCGGGCCCGAGCCGAGCAGCAGCGACAGGCAGCCGGCCGCCGCCGCGAGCACCCCCACCACCAGCCCGGCGAGCGGCGCGCAGAGCATCCCGGTCCGGGCGGTCTCCCGGTCCCAGCGGGTGACGCGGACGGGGAGCACGGTCAGGGTGCCGAAGGCGAAACGGACGCCGTGGCTGTTCAGGGAGGTCACGGCGCGCAGGCTAACCGCTGCGTCCGGCCGATAGATTGCCCGTAACGCAATGAATCAATACAAGGTCGACTTATCGGGAGTGGGTGGCATGGGTCACTGGTTCGACCGGAACATCGTCGAGCCGGGAAAGCTGCCGCTGCTTCTCGCCCTGGCCGCCTTCGTCCTCACCTTCGCCGTCACCCGGGTCATCACCCGCATGATCAGGGCGGGCAAGGGCCCGTTCCGCGACATCACCCCCGGCGGTGTGCACATTCACCACGTGGTCCCCGGCGTGGTGCTGAGCGTCGTCGGCGGCTTCGGCGCGGTCGCCAGCGGACGCCACGGCGTCACCGCGGGGATCTGCGCCGTGGTCTTCGGCGCGGGGGCGGGGCTGGTGCTGGACGAGTTCGCGCTGATCGTGCACCTCGACGACGTGTACTGGACCGAGGAGGGCCGCCGGAGCGTGGAGGTGGTCGCCCTCACCGCGGCGCTCGTCCTGCTGGTGCTGGCCGGGTTCTCACCGCTCGGCGTGAACGAGGTGAGCAGCGACGAGGAGCAGGGACGGCTCGGGGTCCTGCTGACCGTGGCCGTGAACTTCTGCTTCGTCCTGACCGCCCTCTTCAAGGGCAAGGCGCGGCTCGCGGTCATCGGCACGCTCGTCCCGTTCGTCGCCCTGTTCGCGGCCATCCGGCTGGCCCGGCCCGGTTCGGTGTGGGCGAAGCGCTTCTACCGTGACCGTCCCCGGTTCCGCGCCCGCTCCCTGCTGCGTGACTACCGCCACAACGTGCGCTGGGCGGGCCCCGAGCGCAGGCTTCAGGACCTGATCGGCGGCGCTCCGGACCGGGTGCCGCTGTCCGGGCGCGCTCCCTGAGCCCGGCGCCGGTCCCGGCGCCCCGTACAGGCGCACAGCGCGAGTACCGCGGCGATCGCCACCAGGTGCTCCTTGCCCGCCAGGTTGTCCTTCACGGCCACCTCGACGGCCATCGCGGTGATCACCAGGGCCCCGGTGAAGCGGGCCCGGTGGACGTAGCAGACGTAGACGGCGAGGCCGACCACCGCGGCGGACGGGCCGGTGTCCGCGATCCGGGCGTCGGCGTCCGGCAGCCCGAACGGTGTGCCGGGGCCGAGCGCGACACCGGTCCGCGCGTACAGCGTGCCCGCCAGCGTCGCCAGGTACGCGATCATCAGCGTGCGCCACCGGCCCAGGCAGATCTCGGCCGTCCCGAACACCACCAGGATCTGCGCCAGCGCTCCCCAGACCGGCAGGTCCGGCGCCGGTACGAACAGCGACAGAGGTGTCCGTGCCAGCGCCGCCCACCACGGGTCCTCGGCCCGCACCGCCCCGAGCGTCCGCACCGGCCCAAGGCCCCACGGCTGGTTCTGCGCCACGTGGAGCAGCGCGGTCAGGCAGACCGCGGCGAGTGTCATCGGCACCGCCCGCAGCCGCTTCTCCACGAGCTCCGCGCGGACGGTCCCCGCCAGCGGGCCCCACTCCCGGCGAGCCGCTCCGCGCAGCGCGCGCGGGGGTCTCATCCACCGGTCCCGAGATGCGAGCGGTGCAGCCACTTGGGCAGTCCGGGCGCCTCCAGGAACCCTTCGGCGCGGCCCGCCGCGACACCGATGCGCAGCAGGTCCGCACTCCTCTCGAACAGCATGAACCGTGGCTCCCAGATCGGCCGGTACTTGGCGTTGGCGCGGTACAGCGACTCGATCTGCCACCACCGGGAGAAGAAGCTGAGCAGCGAGCGCCACAGCCTCAGCACCGGTCCGGCGCCGAGCCGTGAACCCCGCTCGAAGACGGACCGGAACATCGCGAAGTTCAGTGAGACCTGGGTGATCCCGATCTCGTCGGCACGCCGGAGCAGCTCGATGACCATGAACTCCATCAGCCCGTTCTCGGAGTCCCGGTCCCGGCGCATCAGGTCCAGCGACAGCCCGCCCGGCCCCCACGGTACGAAGCTCAGCACCGCCCGCAGCCGGCCCGGCGCACCGTCCGCGCCCGGGGCGTCCCGGCACTCCAGCATCACGCACTGCCCGTCGGCCGGATCCCCGAGCCGCCCCAGCGCCATCGAGAAGCCGCGCTCGGTCGCCCCGTCGCGCCAGTCGTCGGCCCGCCGCACCAGCTCGGCCATCTCCGCCCCGGGGATGTCCGCGTGGCGGCGTACGGTGACCTCGTACCCGGCCCGCCGGACCCGGTTGTACGCCTGGCGGACGGTGCGCATCGCCCGCCCCTCCAGGGTGAACTCGGCGGTCTCCACGATCGCCTCGTCGCCCAGCTCCAGGGCGTCCAGGCCGTGCCGGGCGTAGATCGTGCCGCCCTCCTCGCTCACCCCCATCGCGGCCGGGATCCAGCCGTGCTCGCGGGCCTCGGCGAGCCAGGGGGCGATCGCCCCGGGCCAGGCCTCCGGGTCGCCGATCGGGTCGCCGGAGGCGAGCGAGACCCCGCCCACCACCCGGTAGGCCACCGCGGCCTTCCCGGTCGGGGACCAGATGACGCTCTTGTCCCGGCGCAGCGCGAAATAGCCGAGGGAATCCCGTTCGCCGTGCCGGTCGAGCAGCGCACGCAGCCGGGCCTCGTCCTCGGCGGTGAGCGGGTCGACCGCCCGGCGGGAGCGGAACGCCGCGTACACGACGGCGATCAGCAGCAGGGTGGAGAGCACGTTGACCGAGACGTTGACCCAGGACGGGGTGCTGATCCCGGGGAAGGCGGCGTCGTTGTCGGCGACCGAGACCAGCCGCAGCGCCCCGTACCGCCAGCGGTCCAGGAAGGACGCCCGGTCGCCGTGCGGCGCGGTGTTGGTGAGGGTGACCAGGCCCGCGGCGATCAGCGAGGTGACCAGCAGCCCGCCCGCCGCGACGGCGGCCGCCAGCTTCGGGTTGGACCGGTCGCCCTTCGCGTAGAACTCGCGCCGCCCGAGGACGAGCGCCAGCACGAAGGCGGCGGTCAGCCCCAGCGAGACCCAGTTCTGCGCGTACCGCCGGACCTCGGGGAACAGCAGAGCCAGGGCGAAGACCAGCAGGAACAGACTGCTCACCACCAGGTTCAGGATCCAGGCGGCCCGCTTGCGGCGGCGCATGGTGATCGCCAGGAAGAGGGCGACCACCCCGGAGGAGAAGCCCGCGGTGAGCAGATAGGGAGTGAAGTAGTCCGCCGTGTTGTGGCGGCGCAGGTCATTGCCGAGCGTGACCCAGACGGCGCTCAGGAAGTTGATGAACGACACGACGCGCAGGTACCAGATGGCGAAGGCCGCGCCGCGTCGCGACCGTACGGTGCTCGGTGACCGGGCGCCGTCCCGGCCAGGTGTTCCGGTGGCCAAATGGACCTCTCCCATGAAAAGCGATCATATGGGGCATCGCACTGCATGAGGGGCTACGCTGCGGCCGGTGTCCGGCGACCGCAGCACCACCGGTCCACGGGACCTCAGGTCGCGTCGTCGTACGCGGCGCCCGCCGCCTCGTCCTCGGCTTCCGCTTCCGCCTCGCGCTCGGGCAGTTCGGCCGCCAGGGCCGCGGCGGCCCGGACGAGCGGGAGGGCGAGCAGTGCCCCGCTTCCTTCGCCCACGATGACGCCGTGGTCGAGCAGCGGGTTGAGTGCCATCCGGTCCAGCGCCTTGGCCTGCGCGGGCTCACCGCTCGCCTGGCCCGCCAGCCACCAGTCCGGCGCCCGGAACGCCGCGCGCTGTCCCACCAGCGCGCAGGCCGCGGAGACCACCCCGTCCAGGATCACCGGCAGCCGCCGCACCGCGCACTGGAGCAGGAACCCGGTCATCGCCGCCAGGTCCGCACCGCCCACCGTGGCCAGCAGCTCCAGCTGATCCCCGAGGACCGGCCGGGCCCGCCGCAGCGCGTCCCGGATCGCCGCGCACTTGCGCATCCACGCCAGGTCGTCGATCCCGGCGCCACCGCGCCCGGTGACCACCGAGGCGTCCGTGCCGCAGAGTGCCGCGATCAGGGTGGCCGCGGCCGTCGTCCCGCCCACGCTCAGATCGCCGAGCACCACCAGATCGGTGCCCGAGTCGGCCTCCTCGTCGGCGATCGCCATGCCGAGCCGCACCGCCCGCTCGGCCTCCTCGGCCGTCAGCGCGTCCTCGATGTCGATCCGGCCGCTGCCCCGCCGCACCCGGTGCCGGACCACCGGCTCGGGCAGCAGCTCCGGGTCGCAGTCCAGACCGGCGTCGACGATCCGCACCGGCACGTCGAACTGGCGGGCCAGCACCGCGAGCGGCGTCGTGCCCTCCAGCGTGGCCCGCACCAGCTCGTACGCGCTCCCGGCAGCTCGCCCGGAGACATCCAGCGACGCGACCCCGTGATCACCGGCGAAGAGCACCACGCGCGGCCGCTCGATCGCCCTGACCGGTACGGCCTGCTGCGCGGCCGACAGCCATTCGCCCAGCTCGTCCAGGCGGCCGAGAGCACCGCCGGGAACGAGCAGCCGCTCCCGCCGTTCCTCGGCATCGCGCCGTACGCCGCCGTCGGGGCGTTCGATCAGATCGGAGAAGTCGTCCAGATTCACGGGGGTCTGCCTCGCGGGTCGATGCGTCGAGTGGGCCGGTGAGCCCGGCGGCGGGCTCACTGCGGAACAGTACCCGCAGCCCTTCCGGCCCCCGGCCGGAGCGAGGATCTTCCCCGCGGGGCCGACCGGACGGGACGCTCAGCCGCGCAACGGCACCACCTGCCCGGCCACCACCAGCAGCACCTGCTCGCACTCCCCGGCGACCGCCGCGTTCAACCGGCCCAGCTCGTCCCGGAACCGCCGCCCGGCGGCCGTCGCGGGCACCACCCCCGAGCCGGTCTCGTTGGTGACGGCGACGACCGTACGGCGGGTGGCCCGCACCGCCGCGACCAGCTCGGCGGTGCGCGCCCGCAGGGCCTCCTCGCCGCCGCCCGCCCACACCGCGTCGTCCCAGGCGTCCACCCGGTCCATCGCGTCGGTCAGCCAGAGCGACAGGCAGTCGATCAGCAGCGGCGGCCCGTCCGCCGTCAGCAGTTCCGCCAGCTCGCAGGTCTCCTCGGTGCGCCAGACGGCCGGCCGCCGCTCCCGGTGCAACCCGACCCGGGACGCCCACTCGGCGTCCCCCTCCCGGTCGCCGCCGGTGGCCACGTACACCACCTCGGGGAAGGTCTCCAGCCGCCGCTCCGCCTCCACCGACTTGCCGGACCTGGCCCCGCCCGTCACCAGCGTGCGCCGGGGCACCACCGGGGCCGCCGGATCCCCGCCCACCACCAGCGTCGTCCCGTCCGGCACGGCCCGCGCCCCGGCCGCGGCGAGCCGCCTCGCCAGCTCCGCGCCGGGCGGCGCGTCATGGTCCAGGTGGACGGCCACGATCCCGGTGGCCGGGCCGACCGCCCCCGCGGCCCGCAGCCGCGCCACCGCGTCCGGCCGCCCCACCACATCGCCGGCCACCATGTCGTACGGCTCCGCGGCCCGGCCCGTGAGACCGGCGGGCGCCGCTCCCCGGGGCAGGTACAGCAGCCGGGAACCCTCCGGCCCCACGACCTCGTACCCCGTCCCCGGCGCGTCCATCGGCACCGCCCGCACCCGGTGCCCGCTGATCAGCGTGAGCTCACGGCCGTCCGGCACCCGCCCGGCGGGCGGCAGCCCCGCGGGCAGCTCCACGGCGGGCCCGTCGTGCGGATGGGTGAGCAGCACCTGCCGCACGCCGCTGAGCGAGTGACCCGAACGGGCCGCGGCGAACGCGGCGCCCGGGGTGAGATCGAGCAGCAGCGCGCCGTCGACCAGCAGCGCGGTCGACGCCCGCGCACCCGCCCCACGGGCGAGGGCGCAGGCGGCGCAGGGACATTCGGGCCGCGGCAGCCCGTCGGGGGCTCCGGTGCCGAGCAGAGTCAGTTCCACGCCTTGATCCTCCCGCGTCCGCGCGCCCGGTGCGCGACCTGGGCACGTCCGTACGGGTGCGGGCCCGGTCCGCACGGCCACCCCAGGCACTAGGCTGCGGGGCATCCCGATGACTCCAGGAGGCGGACATGGCGTGGACGTGGCGGTTCGAGAAGCCCGACGGCACGGAGACGGAGCCGTCCCTCCAGCCGGAGGAGTTCACCACCCAGGGCGACGCGGAGTCCTGGATCGGTGAGCACTGGAAGGAACTCCTCGACGGCGGGGCGGAGCAGGTCACGCTCTTCGACGACGGGACGAAGGTCTACGGCCCCATGAGCCTCAGCGCCGACCAGGGCTGACCCACGGCCGCGGCCCGGACCCGCCGGTGCGGGGCCGGACCGCGGCGGCCGGGCAGACCCTGAGGGCTGTCCCGTCATCCCTGGCGGGCGTGCGACGACAGCCACGGCGCCTCGCCGCGCCGCCGGAACACCCGGATACATCCCGTATTCGGGCGTCCCTCCGCCTTGCGATCGATGCACCGCGTCTGACGCCGCACGCTGATCCGCCAGGGATTCCCGGGACAGCCCTCAGACCTCGCCCAGAGTGACCTTGGCCGTCCGTTCCCTGCCGTCGCGCAGATAGGTCACCGTCACCTTCTCGCCCGGCTTGTCCGCGGCGAGCGCCTCCTGCAGCGAGGTGATCGTGGTGACCGGCTGGCCGTCCAGCCCGGTGATGATGTCACCGGCCCGCAGCCCCGCCGTATCGGCCGCGCCGCCCTTCGCCACACTGACCAGCGCCACCCCGGCAGGCTGGTAGCTGTCGTCGACGACCGTACGTCCGGTGATGTCCAGGGCCGCCCGGCCCGAGTCGACGACCCGGCCGTTCTTGATGATCTGGTCGGCGACCGTCCTCACCATCGACACGGGGATCGCGAACCCGATGCCCGGCGCCGCGCTGCCGCCCAGCTCCGGATCGGTCGCCGCCAGGGTCGGGATGCCGATCACCTCACTGTCCAGGTTGACCAGCGCGCCCCCGCTGTTGCCCGGGTTGATCGCGGCCGAGGTCTGCACCATGTTCGCGATCGTCGCGCCGGTGCCGCCGCCCGCCCGGCTCTCGCTGACAGTCCGGCCGAGCGCCGAGACGATGCCCTGGGTGACGCTGGAGGACAGCCCGAGCGGCGAGCCCATCGCCAGGACGATCTGCCCCACCTCGACCTTCGTCGAGTCCCCGAACCGCGCGGGCTTCAGCCCGTCCGGCACCTGGTCGAGCTTGATCACCGCCAGATCCTGTTCCGGATAGGCCGACACCAGTGAGGCGCTCACCACCTTCTCGCCGGTGGCGACGGTGACCTTGAACGCCGTCGCGCTGCCGACCACATGGGCGTTGGTGACGATGTGGCCCTCGGTGTCGTAGACGACCCCCGAGCCCAGCCCCTCGGGTGCCTCGATCTGCACGACCGACGGCAGCACGTCCTCGATCACGGTCTGGTATTCGTTCTGCAGATCGCTGATGGCCCCGGAGGGGGAGGCCGCGGTTCTGGCCCCGGTCCGCGACGCGTCGGAATCCGAACTGCCGGGCCCGGTCCTCGACGAGGACGAGCCGGAGGACGGGTCCGAGCAGCCGCTCACCAGGGCGAGCGCGCAGAGACCGGCGGTCAGGAGGAGCAGCGTTCGGCGGGCGGGGCCCTGCGTGGGGGAGGCATCCATGTCTGGATTGTTGCCTTCGGTCCGGCTTTCGGCCCGTTGGGTACGCCCTGTCGGGTGCGGCCGAGGCGCACCGGTGCGGCCTCGCTCAGCCCCGTACGCCGCACAGGTGCAGCAGCGCGGCGACCCGGCGGTACGGGTCCGTCCGCCCGGCGCGGTCCTCCGCGGCCAGTACCTGCTCCAGCTCGGTGGCGGCTGGCAGCTCCACGTCGTTGCTCACGTTGTCGGTGAAGACGCGCACCCCGTACCAGGCGTGCAGCGGCGCCGCGATCCCGGCGAGGGTGGCCGTGAGGGAATCCAGCCGGTCCGCCCGCACCACGAGGCCCAGCCGGTTGGTGTACGTGTCCGTGTCGAAGGCGGCCAGCGCCGCGTCCCAGTCCCCGGCGGTCCCCGGGCGCATGGCCAGCGCGTCCGCGTTCCGTACCAGCAGCGACAGCAGCCCGCCCGGGGCCAGCATCCGGGCCAGGCCCGCGAGCATCGCGTCCGGCTCCCGCACATACATCAGCACCCCGTGGCAGAGCACCACGTCGAAGCTGCCGGGCAGGAAGTGCACCCCGGTGTCCAGGCCGTTGCCCTCGATGAGCCGGACCCGCTCACGGATGCCCGCGGGCTCGCCGCCCAGTGCCTCCCGGGCCACCTTCAGCATCTCGGGGTCGGACTCCAGCCCGGTCACCGTGTGTCCGGCCCGTGCCAGGCGCAGCGCCTGGGTGCCCTGGCCGGTGCCCACATCGAGCACCCGCAGCCGCTGCCCGACCGGGAAGCGCGCGGCTATCTGCTCGTCGAGCTGCCGGGCCACCAGCTCCTGGCGGACGGTGTTGCGCAGTCCGCCGAGCCCCTTCAGCCACGCCGGGGAACCCCCGGTGAACCCGCTGACGGGAATCGGCGGGGCATCACCCGGCCGGCCGGCGGACGGACCGCCAGCCGAGCCGGAGATGTGCGTACTCAGGGCCGCTCTCCACGCTTGACCTGCGGCTTCGGCAGCCGGAGGCGACGCATCTGAAGCGTGCGCATCAGGCCGTAGGCAACCGCGCCACGCTTGGGCGTATCGGGGAAGCGCTCCTTGAGCTGCTTCTTGAGACGGATCGAGAGCCCGATCGAGTCGAGCACGATCAGTACGATCACGACGAGCCAGAGCAGCAGCGAGATCGTCTGGATGTTCTGGATCTGGATGACGCTGAGGATCAGGATGATCACGGCCAGCGGCAGGAAGAACTCCGCGATGCAGAAGCGCGAGTCCACGTAGTCACGGACGAAGCGCCGCACGGGGCCCTTGTCGCGGACCGGCAGATAACGCTCGTCCCCGTTGGAGAGCGCCTCGCGCTGCTTGGCCAGGTCCGTACGGCGTGCTTCTCGCTGCCGCCGCATCGCCTCCTTGCGGTCGAGCGGCGCGCCACTGGAGGCGCGACGGCGCTGCGACTGGGCGTCGCTGCGCTTGGGGGTGGGGCGACCCTTGGGAGCCTGCGGGTCGCGGGGCTGCGTGGAGAGGTCCGCCGTCACCTTGCCGGTGGGCGCCTTCTCTTCCTTCGAACGGCTACGGAACACAAGGTCCAAGGGTACGGGTTCGATCGCGGCGGCCCCAGACCGGCCGGGAACGATCCGGCAACGGCCTGCGTCCTGCCCGGTGTACCAGGTGTCCGGTACGGGCGGCCGTTCCGGGCTTCCCCGGCCCGCGCCTACTCCCTGGGCCGGAGCGGTGACCCGGAGCAGTCGTCCTTGGGGAGGAGCACATCCGTGCTCGAACAGTGCGGTAATAGAGACAGGGCCCGTAGTGTGGGTTCTGTTGGAGTGCTGGAGCTCAGTCCGTCAGAAGGGGGCGCGCGAAGCCCATGAGCGGTGTCATGAAGCGTATGGGGATGATCTTCCGCGCGAAGGCAAACAAGGCCCTTGACCGGGCCGAGGATCCGCGCGAGACCCTCGATTACTCGTATCAGAAGCAGCTCGAACTGCTGCAGAAGGTACGCCGCGGAGTCGCCGACGTGGCGACCTCGCGCAAGCGGCTGGAATTGCAGCTGAACCAGCTGCAGGGCCAGTCCGCCAAGCTGGAGGACCAGGGCCGCAAGGCGCTCGCGCTCGGCCGCGAGGACCTGGCCCGCGAGGCGCTGTCCCGGCGCGCCGCGCTCCAGCAGCAGGTCACCGACCTGGAGACGCAGCACTCCACGCTGCAGGGCGAGGAGGAGAAGCTCACGCTCGCGGCCCAGCGCCTCCAGGCCAAGGTCGACGCCTTCCGCACGAAGAAGGAGACGATCAAGGCCACCTACACCGCCGCCCAGGCGCAGACCCGGATCGGCGAGGCGTTCTCCGGCATCTCCGAGGAGATGGGCGACGTCGGCCTCGCGATCCAGCGGGCCGAGGACAAGACCCAGCAGCTCCAGGCCCGCGCCGGTGCCATCGACGAGCTGCTCGCCTCCGGCGCCCTGGACGACCCGACCGGCACGGCGAAGGACGACATCGCCGCCGAGCTGGACCGCATCTCGGGTGGCACGGACGTGGAGCTGGAGCTCCAGCGCATGAAGGCCGAGCTGGCCGGCGGCTCCACTTCGCAGCAGGCGATCGAGGGAGGACCGCAGGACGCCGCCCAGCGCCAGTCCTCGCAGTCCCCCCACAGGTTCGACAAGAGCTGAGGCAGCGTCATGATCGTACGGATCATGGGGGAGGGCCAGGTCGCCCTGGCCGACAGTCATCTCGCCGAGCTGGGCAAGCTCGACGACGAACTGCTCGCCGAGGTGGAGAGCGGTGACGGACCGGGCTTCCGCGGCACCCTCCACGCACTCCTCGCCCGGGTGCGCGAGCTCGGCACGGCACTGCCGGACGACGCTCTGGAGCCGTCCGAGCTGATCCTGCCGTCGCCCGACGCGACCCTCGACGAGGTGCGCGCCATGCTCCGCGACGACGGCCTGATCCCCGGCTGACGACCGGGCCCGTTCCAGCATCCCTTCGTGCCCCGTGTCCGGTCTGCCGGACACGGGGCACGGGTGTGTCCGGCACGGGGCGTGCGGTGCGTGCGGTGCGGACACGGGGGCGCCCGTGTGCGGAAGGGCGGGCCGTTCCCGTAAGCGGGCGCGGGGCGTTCCGGCCCCGGAGTCCGGCGACGTGTGCGCGCCAGCCCCCGTTACCGGTACGGGCGGACGCGGGCGGGGCCCTAGACGGCGCTGGTCGGGGCGTTCCGTTCCAGGCGGGCGCCCAGGGTGGCGGCGAAGTCCTCGGCGCGGGCCAGCTGGATCCGCAGCTTCTCCACCTGCTCGGTGGCGGTCTGCTGGTAGGTCCGCACCCGCTCCAGCAGCACCTCGCGCTCGGCGTCGTGGAGAGCGTCGCCGCTGTCCAGGCGGTCGGTGGCGTCCAGCAGGTCGCGCATTTGTTCCAGGGTGAAGCCGAGCGGCTTCATCCGGCGGATGACCATGAGGCGGGCGACGTCGGTCTCGGTGTAGAGGCGGAATCCGCCCTGGGACCGGGCGGAGGGGATGACCAGGCCGGTCTCCTCGTAGTGCCGGATGGTGCGCAGGGACAGCTCCGTCCGCGCGGCGACCTCGCCGATCTGCATGTGCTTGTCGTCCACGCCGTTCTCCTGGCTCTTCCCGTCGTGGCGGGCCGCGTCCCGCCCCGACCCCCCCCCACTCGACCCCCACGGTTTGGGTGTGGTGTTGTAGGTGGGGGGGCCGGGGAGTGCCGCGACGTCCCCCCCA